>NZ_JFBD01000067.1 GCF_000709085.1 Virgibacillus alimentarius
GTTTGTGTTTCTAATTGATCCAATTCGCTGTCGGCAGATATTTTATAAAATAAAAAGTAAATGGAGGTATTAATAAGTAACATCATTAATAACATAAAAAGACTGGAAAACAATTGAATCTTCGTTCGCAGTTTCATTTCGCTCAGTCCTTTATCGTATATCCAACTCCACGTACCGTTTGAATATAAGGTGTGTCAAAACCTTTATCAATTTTTTGACGCAGATAGCGGATATATACATCTACAACGTTTGTATCACCATAAAAATCATATCCCCAAACTTGCTCAATTAGCTTTTCCCGGGTTAAGACAATATTCTTGTTTTTCAGCAAACAAACAAGTAAATCAAATTCACGCGGGGTAAGTTCAATATTTTTATTTGAACGATTTACTTCGTGCTTGTGAATATCAACCGATAAATCGCCTACAGTAATTATTTCATCAGTAGGTCCATTCATTGTCATCCGTTGACGCAAATGCGCTCTGATACGGGCAAGAAGTTCTTCAATTTGGAACGGTTTTGTTATATAATCATTAGCACCCAAATCCAATCCACTTACTTTATCATGCACTTCATCTCTTGCGGTCAATAAAATGATAGGGGTAGTTTTATCTGTCCTTCTTACTTTCCTTAAGACTTCCAAACCACTTAATTCTGGCAGCATGATATCAAGTAAAACCAAGTCCCATTCCTTTTCTTCCATCAGTTGAAGCGCATCTTTACCATTATTCGCAATCGATGTTGTATAATTTTCATATTGAAGTTCTAATTGCAAGACTCTGCTTAATTTTTGTTCATCCTCTACAATTAAAATGTTCGGTTGACTCATGTAATTTCACCTTCACTAATATACTTTTTCTTGTACTATAGCAAATTATTTCCAAATTGTAATTAAATATGAAAAACAATCGGAACAAGCAAAAATCTTGCAAGAAATATTATTTTTAGTAGATAATAGGTAGATATTATATTTAAAAGCAAACGAAACTAAAGGAGGTTCAAAAATGCTACAACTTGATCATATTGTTATAGCCACTCCTGATATGGATGAAAGTATTTCTCAGTACAGTAGTAAGTTTGCTAACAAGGTAGTCAAGGGCGGAGAACATGAAGAATGGGGTACTTATAATTACTTGTCATTCTTTTCTAATACCAGCTATTTGGAATTCATAAATATTTATGATTTTAAGACGGCAAAAGAAGCTGAAAACCCGCTTATTCAACATCTTGTTCATGTTTTAGAAGAAAATAAATACGGCGCCTTTCAATTTGCACTTCGTACAAAACAACTAGATAAATACATTACTCACTTTAAAAAGCATAACATTCCTTATAAAGGTCCTTATGCTGCTGAGCGAGTGAAACCAGATGGCACTATTTTAAAATGGAGAATGCTTTTACCTGAATATAATTACAAAGATGAAGTTCTTCCTTTCCTAATCGAATGGGAGGACCCTAATATTGTATTTTCTGAGACAAATCTATCCAATGCAAAAAGTATAACAAAAATTAAATATGGCGGAATAACAAAAGAAGAATTTGCACGTATTTATCAGTTAAAACCTAGAAAACTGGATAAAAATCAATTGCATTTACTTAATAGTAAAATATTTTTTGATAATGATAGAAAATTACGATTTGATTTAGCTTGATCTACCCCACTAAGTTAATGAAATATGAACTTAAAATAAAAAGAAGCTGTTTTCCTAAAGTGTCAAAATCATATGGGAAACAGCTTCTTGTTATTAACCCAATTGCTTATGCAAAAACTCAGTTATTGATTCCGGGGTTTTTGTATATGCACTATGCAGATGTGCTTTTTTTTCACCGTTTTGAAAAACCAACAAACTAGGTATCCCCATTACTTCATGTTTTTCTGCTATACCTTTCACTTGATCGCTATTTATTTCGTACCAGTCATAATTATTAAACTCTTCGATAACCCCATTAATAAACATATCCAGTCGTTTACAATCCGGACACCAATCGGCAAAAAACTTAATGATGATAGGTTTTTCACTTTGGATGACTTCATTAAATTGATCTTCTGAGTTAATCTCTTCCATTGATGACCACTCCTATTTAATTTAAATTCTTTGTTTATATTCTACTCTCCTAAAAGATTCGCTACAAACAAAAGAACCAAAATGGTACAGGTAATTATACCGATTAATCATACCGAATACGAAAACCAAACTTCATACACCTACTTTTTAGTAAAGTAATACAAAAGTTTATTGTCATTTTTTAAAAACCATTTTGTGACGGTTAAGCAGATGTTTGAGCCATATCTCGAATCTGGTCCACCCGGCGAATTTTATAGTTTTTAAATAGATATGAACCAATAAATCCCCATAACGCACTAAATGAAGCACAAAGTAGTGCTATAATAGTTACCTTTAGCGGATCATTAAACCCATACATTACTGCAAATCCTGCGATGGGAGTGGCTGTTCCGGTTGCTCCGTTCACTAAACCAGACAATGCAATAAAAATACCTGATGTTGCTCCACCTAGGAAATTTGTTACATATACAGGTATCGGATTTGCCGAAATAATGTCCACTTGTGATAATGGCTCAATTGCAACTGAGATGGTTGTTTTTCGGTCGCCGAATTTCATCCGATGGAAAAAAACAAAGTTCATAAAAGATGATCCAAATACTGCTAGAGCTCCAATTGCCATAGGTACACCAGTTAATCCCAACATGGCGGTCAAAGCCATTGAACTTAAAGGTGCTGTAGCCACAACCGTGATGACACCACCTAAAATGATTCCCATAACAATTGGATTTGTATCCGTAGTTTGTGTAATAATTCCTCCAATATTTAGCAGTGTTGCGTCAACAAGCGGATCAGCATATACCGCTAATAAACGGACAAGTGGGGCTGCAACAATAATGGTAACAATCAAATCTAGTCCATCTGGTATTTTCGTTTCTATTTTCTTTACTACGAATGACATGAGATAACCAGCAATAAAACCTGGTAAAAGTCCTAGACCTGCGCATGAAACACCTAACATCAATGCATAAACAGGTGAGACTCCCATCGCGAGTGCTACAAGAGATGCAGCTGCAACACCACCCATACTACCTGCCGCGTCACCAACTTCTCCTAAAAATTCAATATGTAATAGATCGCCCCCTACGTACCGCTGAAAAGCTTCCACTAAAAAAGTAGCTATAGCAGCACTTGCTAACGCACTCATCGCTTTCATGCCTTTTGGTGCTTTATAGCTAAAAAGGGTAAAACATCCCAACACAATAAATAAGAGTACAGTTCCTTTGACAATTTCCATTATGCTCTCTCCTCTTGGTGTATTTGAATATGTTGTCATCTTCTTTCTTGCATTTTATATCCTTTTGAATATGTACTCGTTTATTGAACATACTGCATTTCTCAATGCATGATTTCATACAAGTTTATTGTTCTATTTTCTCACTACTGTATGTAATCGCTTCCTATTTACAACTCCTTCACTATATCATAGTTTAATTATGTTTAAAATTACATTTTAATGTTTAAAAATCTTCATTGTAGAATGATGAATCTGATAATTGCTTGTAACTACTTCGCCATCAGGCAGATTCAAATCATCTCACACTTAAAATTGTATTATGTTACTGCATAAATCTAATTTACATCATTAATTTTGAAATAGGGTAAATCATAATAGCAATATAAACAATCATTTTTTTAACAAAGGCAAATTTAATTTGAGCAGTAATTTATGCAACATGGTAGTATGGAAAAAACTGTAACAGGAGGGATATTTACTTTATGGGAAAGCGTATAATTATGGAAGATGAAAGAAAGATAAATAACAATACGATTGCTTATCTTTACGACAAACTCCAAATTGATTTATATAGGGTTCTCCAAGAATTATATGACTACTCATGGGTCCATTTTCGTAATACGTTAAGAAATAAAATAAATGAAATCGGGAAGGAAATTGAAGTACCAAAACGTTTGATAAAACGTATTTCTCCTCAACTTGTCTGGTGGATGATTCTTCATGAACCTTTTCATAAAGATAGAACTACCATTTTAGAACGGTATATAAAGTTAAATCAATTCAAATGGAAAGACAGATGTGCTGTTTTCCATGATACTGTATCCAACTGGAAATTTATTTCACCTGGTTTTTATATAACAAAATCAGTAGAAGAGAACCAGCGAAATGGAACTCTTATTAACATTGTTGGATCGAAACAATATACAGTTGCAGTCTGGAACCATCTTTTCGAACCTCTAAAAAACGGAGAATTGTTAACTGGATACCTCTTTCCTATTGGAAATGGTATATATACTTCACCAATGGATCTGTTTCATATTTCTGTTAACGAAACACCACGAGTTACTTGGGAAGTGCTTCTACAATTTCACCGCCATAAGCTATCTTCTAGTCACTCTCCTGATCCTCGATTGTACCTATCATTAGTAACTACTGCCCTTGAAACCATTGAAGCATGAGATCATAGCCAGGATACTCCTTAAATGTTTTGTAAATTTTTATACAGGGTACATATTTATGTATCAAAAATTCCCTATTAAGAAAGGATATCAACCATAATGAAACAAACGCAATATCAACCAACAAAGAATCTGCAGTTAACAGATGCACAAGAGGTACACTACGGAAGAGCATTTAAACAAGCTGATATTGCTGGAGGATTTCGTAAACATGCAAAACGTAAACACCCTGTTTTAAAGTAATTTAGATTTTTATATAGTCACACTCTACATGCCAACTAGTATTTAAATAAGCCGGCGAGCACATAACTTTGAGCTAGCCGGCTTATTTGCTTTATTTATTTCGTTTAGCTGCCTTTTCACGTTCACTTTTGTTTAAGATTTTTTTCCGTAAACGAATGGATTCAGGTGTTACTTCACAGTACTCATCTTCATTCAAATATTCCAGCGCCTCTTCCAAAGTCATTTCTCGCGTCTTTTTAATCGTTGCTGTTTGATCCTTTGTTGCTGAGCGAATATTTGTTAAATGTTTCTCACGAGTAATATTAACCGTTAAGTCATTTTCGCGATTGTGTTCTCCAACAATCATACCTGCATAGATCTCAGTCCCTGGTTCGACAAAGATTACCCCTCGATCTTCCAGCTGCATGATGCCATAAGTTGAGGCTTTTCCATTTTCTAAACCAACAAGAACTCCCTGAATTCTTCCACCTATATTTCCTTTGACTACAGGTTGATAGTCTTCAAATGTATGATTGATTATACCGTAGCCATGTGTTTGTGACATAAATTCTGTTGTGTAACCGATAAGCCCGCGTGAAGGTACTTTAAATTCGATACGGACTTGTCCATTTCCATGGTTTACCATATCGAGCATTTCACCTTTTCGTGCACCTAATGATTCCATAACGGGACCTGTATATTCTTCAGGAACATCGACTTGCACACGTTCAAATGGCTCACATTTCACACCATCAATCTCTTTGATAATAACTTGTGGTTTAGATAATTGTAATTCAAAGCCCTCTCTGCGCATATTTTCTATCAGAATGGATAAGTGCAATTCTCCCCTGCCCGAGACAATCCAGGCATCTGGTGATTCAGTTGGATCGACACGCAAACTTACGTCCGTCTCCAATTGTGTCATTAACCGCTCTTCTATTTTTCTAGATGTAATATACTTTCCTTCTTTTCCTGCAAACGGGCTATTATTTACAACAAAAGTCATTTGTAATGTTGGTTCATCTATCCGCAACATTGGCAAAGCTTCCGGATGGTCCTGCGGGCAAATCGTTTCTCCTACATTAATATCTTCCATTCCTGCAACTGCAACGATATCTCCAGCTTGAGCTTCTTTGATATCCACCCGTTTTAAACCTTTGAAGCCGAATAATTTACTAACCCGAAATGCCTTCTTTGTACCATCTTTCTTTAGAACTACGACTTGCTGTCCGACTCTTATACTACCGCGAAATATGCGGCCAATACCTACCCGTCCTACATATTCATTATAATCAAGCAAAGTAACTTGAAATTGAAGCGGCTCTTCTTTCGTATCTGCTGGTGCCGGAATGTATTCCAAAATCGTTTTAAAAATTGGATCCATTGTTTCTTCCTGCTCATCCGGTTCTTCCCCAGAAGTACCATTTAGCGCTGATGCATAAATAACCGGAAATTCAATTTGCTCATCGTTTGCGCCTAATTCGATAAAGAGGTCAAGCACTTCATCAACAACTTCTTCCGGCCGAGCATTTGGCCGATCTATTTTATTTAACACAACAATTGGCGTTAAGTCTTGATCTAATGCCTTTTTTAATACAAAGCGTGTCTGCGGCATTGTACCTTCATATGCATCAACTACCAAAAGAACACCATCAACCATTTTCATAATTCGTTCTACTTCTCCACCAAAGTCAGCATGACCAGGCGTATCTAAAATATTTATAGATGTATCTTTATAGTTAATTGCTGTATTTTTTGCCAAAATCGTGATTCCACGTTCTTTTTCAATATCACCTGAGTCCATTGCACGGTCATCTACCTGCTCATGTTTATGGAATGTACCAGAATATTTTAATAGCTGGTCCACAAGTGTTGTTTTTCCATGATCAACATGGGCTATAATAGCAATATTGCGAATATCTTCTCTTAATTGCATAAACGTACGCTCCTCTTAAAAACCGACTGTTTTTCAACTGAACTATTATATCATAAAAAAAGATGAAATAAAAATCATAGTGTAACTTTACATAAAAAATGTAACTATAAATTTAGCTCCACCTAGGCTTGAATCACCTACTGTTATACTTCCGCCAGACTGTTCAACAATAGCACGTGCAATTGCCAGTCCTAAACCAGTTTCTCCACCTTTACCTTTTACAAATCGGTGAAATAGATGTGGCAGTACATCCTCAGAAATACCTTTACCATCATCTTCAATCATAATCACTTTTCTTTTATTTTCGGTTTTTACGGTAATATAAACTTGTGTATTTGCATGGCGGATCCCATTAATCGTTAGATTTAATAATGCTCTAAGCAGCTTTTCTTCGTCTCCAACAAATGTGATCGTATCATCCACATCGTGGTGCAGTGTTATTTCCCGTTCATTCACAAGTGGAAGCGTACGATCCATTACTTGATTAATGAGGTTCTTGGCACTTATTTCATTTTTTTGGTAAATGGTTTGTTCGCTATCTAATTTAGCCAGTAAGATCATTTCATTAATAATTTTTTTCAATCTATTCACTTCAGAAACCATAATCTCTAGGCCTCTTTCCCTGTCCTCCTTATCAAAAATGCCATCCCGAATCCCTTCAGCATAACCCTGTATTGTCATTAATGGTGTTTTTAGTTCATGACTGGCATTTTGAAAAAAGGTTTGCTGTGATCTCATATATCTTTGCAGTTCACTGGCCATCTCAAAAACACTTTGCTCTACTTCTTTTATTTCTCCTGAGGCTTTTATTCTTTCAATATCATCAAACTGTCGCTTTTCTATTTTTTTTAATTGTCTTTTCAACCGAGTAAGCGGCGTAACTAATTTATTCGTTAAAAAGTAGCTCAGGATGACAGCTGCCATGGCTCCAATTAAGAAAACAATCAGCAACCTTACGAAGAAATTTTGCTGTACAGCCTGTAAATCCTTAAGTGGTGTTAATAAGATTAGTTCTAGACCACTATTTGGCGGATAAAATAATATTTTTGATGATACATATTTGTTTTTTCCGTATTCCCATAACTCATCACTATTCTCTATATGATTATTTGAAAGAAAACCTTGAATCACTTCACTAGGCATAGTTGAAAATAGCACATGTTGATTATGATGATCATACATGAACATCTGCAAATCTTGTTCTCGTAAAAATGCACTTATTTCTTGAATACTTGGATCCGAACGATATTCCTTATTTAGGATATTTACGAGTAATTCTCCTTTTTGTTCTAATTGCCGGTGTTCGTCTTGTATTAATAACTCTAAGATTAAAGAATAAATTACAAAACCGGTTACTGTCATGATAACAATTAATAATGCAGTAAAAGCAGCATTAAGCTGAAATTGCAGTTTCATGCCTATGAACCTTCATTTCTCAAACGATATCCAAAACCCCATACTGTTTCTAGAGGGATATCCACCAGTTTTTTTCGAATCCGCTTTATCAAGTCATCTACTGCTCGGTCACTTCCAAAATAGTCATTTCCCCACACTCTAATTAAAAGTTCTTCTCGTGAAAAAGCTCGATTAGGATTTTCAGCAAACAATAGAAGCATATCAAACTCTTTTGTAGTTACATCTCTTTCCTCCCCCCTCCAAAATAGTCGGCGATCATCTTTATAAATTAATAAGTTCTCTGCTTTTACCTTTTGGGGCAGTGAATCGTCATGATCAGCCTTATAATGTGTCCGCTTGAATAAACGTTTCACGCGTGCTACTAATTCCCGCGGGCTGAATGGCTTTGTCAAATAGTCATCTCCACCTAATTCAAGACCAAGTATCTTGTCGATTTCCTCATCTTTAGCAGAAATAATAATAATTGGCACTTCACTTTCTCTGCGTATCTTTTTACAGAACTCATATCCATCCATCCCAGGGAGCATGATGTCTAATACCCACATATCAGGAGGGTTGCCTTCCCATAGATCCCAAGCTTGCTCTGCAGAACCAAGAACTGTTACCGTAAATCCATCTTTTTTCAAGTAGGCAGCTACAATATTTTGGATATTTGGATCATCTTCGACTATACCTATATGGTTACTCATTAGCGTCCTCCTATTCGTTATGGTTAGGTTACATCTATTTTTACATAAGTTATTCATCCTGAACATGAAAATGAATTTTTACACATTTTTTCCACAATTTCACCAATGCTATACCCAGATGAAATAGTAACATAAATAAAGATTAGAAATGAAGGGAGATAAAATATGGATCATAATGATAACAATCAAACGGAACAAAATTACTCTGATATAAACAACCAAAACCTTCAATCAGAAGGAAAAAGTCCATTATCACCCGTCTCGAAGAAACAAAAAGGAGCTTGGAAAAACACCTTATTTGGGGGAATTGTGGGTGGAATCATTTCTGCTGTTATCGTAGTTTTATTATTTTCAACCAATATTAGCTCTCCAATTAGTTCGAATAAGGATACAAATACACCTGAAACAAGTTCGCATTCGGATAAGGAAACTGCTGAAGTCACAAAAACATTAAGTTCGGAAGATGCAAATGTTTCCAGTAATCTTGAACAAGTTTCGGATGCAGTAGTAGGTGTGATTAATCTTCAACGACAAGATATATGGACACCGAATCAAGAAGCAGGGACTGGGTCTGGGATTATTTATAAGAAAGAAAACGGAAAAGCATACATTGTAACAAATCATCACGTCGTAGAAAATGCAAAAGAAGTAGAAGTTGCTTTGAATGATGACGAACGGATCAAGGCAAAGGTTTTAGGGTCCGATGAATTAACGGACTTAGCTGTTTTGCAAATTGACGGAGAAAAAATAGATACTGTAGCTAAGCTCGGTACATCCAAGGACTTAAAAGCTGGAGAAACAGTTGTTGCCATTGGAAATCCACTAGGCATGGAATTTGCAAACTCTCTTACAAAAGGAATTATAAGTGGATTAAACCGTTCCGTTCGTCTTGATACAAATGGAGATAGGCAGCCTGACTGGATAACGGAAGTAATTCAAACCGATGCTGCGATTAACCCTGGAAATAGTGGAGGAGCTTTAGTAAATGAAGATGGAGAGGTAATTGGAATTAACTCCATGAAAATAGCTAAGCAAACTGTTGAAGGAATAGGGTTTGCGATTCCTATCGATTCCGCCTTATCTATCATGGAACAACTGGAATCAAAAGGAAAGGTTGCTCGTCCTGTTATTGGAATTAGTACAGCTTCATTAAATCAAGTGCCACCGCAATATAGAAGTGAAATTCAATTACCCGAAGACATTGAAGGAGGTATGGTTGTAGCGGATGTTCAAACAGATTCACCAGCTGAAGAAGCAGGGTTAAAGCAATTCGATATCATTACAAAAATCAATGATCATGCAGTCACATCTATTTTAGAGCTAAGAAAATATATGTATTCTCAAACAGAAATAGGTGATACTGTTAAATTAGAGTTTTACCGTGATGGCGAACCTCAAACCGCAAATTTAAACTTAGCAAAACGTGAAGAGTAAGAGTAGATTGCCTCAGCAGATGATGAGGCAATCTTTTTATAAATCTTCTTCATATTTTTCATGATTTGGTGTCTTGCCATTATATTTCCCATCTATATCAGCAGATAGAAATTCCTCTACATCTTCAGCGGATCCAACGCGTTCATCACTATTTGGATACATTTCATCATAATTATCTCGATCGCCATAAAAATCTGAGGCAGTTTCGGAAGTACCATAACGACTCACTTCTTGCCAAGCGTCCTCAGCGTCATAACCTACTTGTTCTTCTTCTGTTCCTTCATTTGGATTGATGTTCGGACTAAACACCTTTTCCTCGACTGGACGGGATCGCTCAAATCCAACCTGATCCGCATGTTCGATACAAAATTCTGTAGTTGGTACCGCTTTTAAACGTTCAAAAGGAATATCTGCTCCACACTTACTACAAATACCATACGTTCCTTCATCAATGGCGTGAAGTGCTTCATTAATTTCCTCCAATTCTGTTTCTGCATGTTCATTTAAAGCTAGATCCTTTCCCCTCTCATACAATTCTGTCCCATGATCCGCAGGATGGTTATCATAATTGGAAAGCTCGCCAATGGATTCCTGTGAAAATTCATATGCCATTCCAAAGTGATCTTGCACTTGGCGGATGAGCTCTGCTTGACGTTTCATAAGCTGATCTTTACATCGTTTTTTTTTGTTCTTGTGTTATCACAGCGAAAGCCTCCATTCTCATAAAAATGATTACTATTTATACTATGTGTAAAAGCTTCAGGATGATTCTGGGAATACATGGAATACGATCACAATTATGGAAGTTTGATTTTTATATCTAATTTGAATTTTTATACTTTTCTTTGGTTCTTTAAAATAATTATTGTTATACTGATAAAGGAGAGAAACGTTCTTATTATTGTGTTTTACTAGCATTGAAAAATAAGGATGGAGGGATGAGGAAAATGTTATCAAAAGATAATACAATTGGCTTTATTGGTACAGGAGTTATGGGAAAAAGTATGGCGTCTAACTTACTAAACGCTGGATATCCTATTACAGTACATACACGAACAAAAGGGAAAGCAAAGGATTTATTGGATCAAGGCGCTGTATGGAAAGAAAGTGTCGCTGATATTAGTCATTCTGCAGATGTGATCATTACCATGGTCGGATATCCGACTGACGTGAAAGAAGTTTATTTCGGAGCTGCTGGCATTCTTGCTAATGCTAAAGCTGGTACCTATGTTGTTGACATGACCACTTCAAAGCCTGCTTTGGCTCAAGATATTTTTCAAAAAGCGAAGGAAAATAAACTTTATGCATTAGATGCGCCTGTCTCCGGTGGAGATGTTGGAGCTAAAAATGGCAAATTAGCATCATGATCGGAGGTGAGCAAAAAGATTTTGATTATCTTGCTCCCTTATTTGAAATTCTTGGTGAAAATATTATTTTACAAGGTCCGGCTGGTGCAGGGCAGCATACTAAATTATGCAATCAAATTACCATTGCAACAAATATGATTGGTGTAACTGAAGCAATTATATACGCGAAGAAAGCTGGTTTAGATCCTGTTAGGGTACTGGACAGTATTACAACGGGAGCTGCAGGAAGCTGGTCCTTATCAAACTTAGCGCCACGCATGATTAAAGGAGATTTTGCTCCTGGATTTTTTGTAAAACACTTCATTAAAGATATGACAATCGCCCTTGAATCTGCACGTGAAATGGGACTATTCACCCCCGGACTTGCTCTATCTCTGGAGCTTTATCAGGAGCTTGCAGAGAATGGTGAAGCAGACAGTGGTACACAAGCTTTAATCAAGTTATTTGAACAAAAATAAACCTGAGGAAAACGCGGAATATAAAGTCTATTTTCCGCGTTTTTCGATTGCTTCCTGAACAATAAAAGCTAAATCATCATTTCCAAAAAGCTGAAGAACATTCAGCACAGTGGCATCCGGGATATACTCGGATTCCTGCTTGGCAACAGTCATTTCCAATGCTTCCCTTAATGCATGATTTTTCATTTGATCAGGATAAGCCTTCTTATACATTTCTTTTGGGTCAAAATCATTATTAATACACCACTGGGCATAAACTAAAATCATCATCTTTTCATCATTTTTGTAGCTTTCAATTACTTTATCCTCCATCTCCTTATGGTTATTCACGATGCATCACCCGCTTTTCTAAGCATAAACACCCACATAAAGGATAGTGCTTGCTTTAATTCTAATGGCAAATGTTGAATTTGTTTCATTTCGACACCTTTTTTGTAAACACCGAAGCCATCTACATATTCCAAATTATATTCTGCTACAAGTTGTTGGAATTCCCATGGCATCATTGTATTACAAACTGCTTTATGCCCATGAAGACGCGGAAAACTCTTGGCTCTTGGGCCAGCAGTAGGTCCTAAAACAGCGATACACATGAAACCTCCTTTTTTAACCACACGCTCCAGTTCTGATATCCCCTTAGCAGGTACTTCAATCCATTCAAGTGCATTGATTGCCATCAATCCATCACAACTATTATTTTCTAATGGTAACTCAATCAGATCACCCTGCAAAAAAGGTATTTTTTCTTGAGCATATTTTTCTTTTGCAAGAGCAATCATTTTACGAGAGATATCTATTCCAGTTACGTCAAAACCAGCATGATGTAATTGATAAGAGGCGTACCCATCCCCACAACCAATATCATACATTTTACTTCCTTTTTCAAAATGCTTTTCAATGAAAGCTATAATGTCCTTCCGGTTTCCGCCCTTCCACAAGCTGCTGCTTCTTTCACTCCAGGATATTGCTTGATTATCCCATTGTGTTTGGGATTCTTTTTGCCAATCAAAAGTGCTTTTCATGTAATCCCCCCAGATTCTGTATCTTTGAGTCATTATAACGTAAAAAAGGCTTATCTCGCATGAGATAAGCCTTTTTTTCATTTTATATTATTGAGCAACAACGTTAGCTGCTTGTGGTCCACGGTTACCTTCAACGATTTCAAATTCAACTTCTTGACCTTCTTCAAGTGTTTTGAAACCTTCTGCTTGGATAGCTGAGAAGTGTACGAATACATCGTCTCCGTCTTCACGCTCGATGAAACCGAATCCTTTTTCTGCGTTAAACCATTTTACTTTACCAGTCATTAAAATGACCTCCTTATACAAATATCGTGCAAAGTATAATTGAATCAAATACCTTTACACCACTTTGATAAAGAGATCGTAAAGTATTAGTGAAACTTCAATTTCCTTTTGCTATTTATTACTTTACTTGTTTTGAGCGAAGAATGCAAGTATTTCTATACAAATTTAGCAAAAAATTATATTTACCTTTTAAAACAATAGAAATATGCTGGTACACCTTTCACAAAACCTTTTTGATTTTCACTGTTAACGAAGTGTTTAAAATTTAAGCCTCCTCTATCGTACTTATCGGACTAAATAATTCATAATTACGATTTTCTTTTGGGACATCCCATTCCTGAAGCGCACTGTCTATTGCTTTCAAAAAGGGAAGAGGCCCACAATAATAAAAATCTTTTTGGTTATCTGATAACACCTCTTTTAGCCAGTCTAAATCAACAAAGCCTTCTTTGTCATAAAATTTTTCGGCTCGATCACGATCTGTAGGATGCGAGTAACATACATATGATGTTACATTCGGAAGTTCCTCCGCCAACTTCTTCACATGTTCCTTCATCGCATGAACCTTACTATTTTGAGCTGCGTGAATAAATGTGATTTCACGTTCTGCATGTGTCTTTATCAATGTATTGAGCATGCTCATCATTGGAGTTATACCCACTCCTCCACTTAGCAGAACAATCGGCTGCTTGTCTGATGAATAGGTGAAATCACCAGCTGGAGCTGTAATGGGTAAAGTATCCCCTTCTGAAACATCATTATGGAGATAGTTTGATACGATTCCAGCTGGTACACCTTCCTTTGCATCTTCACGTTTCACACTGATACGATAATACTCCTTATTAGGAGCATCTGACAAGCTGTAATGTCGGATATGCGAATATTTTTCACCGTCAATATCTGCTTGTATGGTTAGATATTGCCCCGCTTTGTAAGCAGGAAGAGTTTTACCATCTTTAGGCTTTAAATAAAAAGAGGTAATGACTTCACTCTCTTTTACTTTTTTATCCACATAGAAAGAACGGTTCCCGATCCAACCACCTGGTTGTTGTTCCGTTTGTTGATAAAGTTTACTTTCAATTTTAATAAAAATATCTGCAATAGCTTGATAAGCCTTTTCCCACGCTTCAATAATATTATTGGTTGCCGCATTACCTAATACATCTTTCACAGCATCAATCAAAGCTTCCCCCACAATTGGATATTGGCTAGGCTGAACGCCTAAGGCACGGTGTTTTTCCGTAACCCTCTTCACCATTGACTGAACCGCCTTTAAATTATCAATATTAGCTCCCGCTAAATAAACGCCATATGCTAATGCACCTTGCTGAATGCCGCGCTTTTGGTTTGTTTGGTTAAACATGTTATATAACTCAGGTACACGAGAGAATAACAACTCATAAAATCTTTCTCCAATTTCTTGACTGTGCTCTTTTAATATAGGAGCAGTTTCCTTAACGACTTCTATTGTTTTTGCATCAAGCATTTCCTTTCTCCTTCCTTAAACATATTGATGACATTGTTATTTTATCCATTCAACATCTCTTTACCCTATTTTTAAAAATCATAAATCATTTCTACAGTGAGGCAATCATGCTACTTGATTTACATTCGATTCCAATCATGTTAATATATCCTATAAACCAATCATCCTACAACTTTTAAGGGGCGTAGAAAATGTTAAAAAAAGCAAATCGCATGTCCTTAGTAGAACAAGTTATTTCCCAAATAGAGAATCTTATTGAAAGCGGTCATTGGACCGTTGGAAGTAAACTTCCACCGGAAATGGAATTGATGGAGAAATTTGAAGTTAGCCGAAATACACTAAGGGAAGCAATACATGCTTTAGTTCATGCAGGATTATTAGAAACAAAGCAAGGAAGCGGCACGATTGTGCGCTCTTCAAGTGCTTTAGAGGCTACTATGCATCGTCATATCGCAAAATCCAATTTGGTAGAAACTTTAGAAGTCCGACTAGCGTTGGAAAGGGAAGCAGCTCAGCTTGCTGCAAAACGCAGAGGTGAAGAAGATATAGATATACTAAAAACATGCATTAAACAATGCCGAAATGCGGCTGACAAAGGTGAACTAGAGGAATTCATTTCAGCAGATATTAAATTCCACAAATCATTAGTAAAAGCTGCAAATAATCAACTGCTCCAGGATTTATATGAACACATGACAGATCCTTTATACTTCTCCATACAGGATGTAATGGTCATGGATTCTGAATTTGACTATGAAAAAGAGATACATAGCGAACTGTTAGAAGCAATTTGTCAAAAAAATGTAGAAGACGCAACAAAGTATGTCAACGAATATATTAATGAATTTAAAAAAAGATTAAGTAGGTAGTTAGCCATATTCAAGACTGAACCACTATTTTATTATAATCTTTTGAAATAGAAATCATAGATACGGAGGCATCATTTTGGAAAAAAATATTTCAACTTTAGAAAAAAATCGCGGGCATGGCCCAACTTGGATCTTATTAATCGGAATTATTTTAATTGGTGCGAACCTAAGAGCACCTTTAACATCCGTTGGCTCCTTAATTTCATTCATACGTGACGATTTAGAAATTAGTAATGCATTAGCTGGCAGCATTACTACGCTACCTTTACTTGCGTTTGCATTCCTTTCCCCATTTGCTCCGAAAATAGCAAATCGGTTTGGGATGGAACGGACAATATTTATTTCTTTATTACTATTAGCCATAGGAATCATTGTACGATCATTTTTCGGTTCTGTATCGTTGTTTGCCGGAACCATTCTCATTGGCTTAGCCATTGCATTTGGAAACGTGTTATTACCTGGATTCATAAAAATGAACTTCCCTTTTAAAGTTGGAGTAATGACAGGAATATATGCAGTTTTCATGAATCTGTTTGGTGCTTTAGCATCCGGCTTAAGTGTTCCTATTTCCACTATCGGAAACATGGGATGGCAAGGGGCGCTTGCATTTTGGGGTATCCCTGCTATGATTGCCTTGCTTGTTTGGATGCCGCAATTGTTTAGAGAACAGAAATCACCAAAGGCAAAAGAGGATAGCCCATCCCAAAAAGGAAAAAGCATATGGCGTTCTCCATTAGCATGGAATATTACATTGTTTATGGGACTACAATCATTGATATTTTATACCTTAATTACATGGATGCCTGAGATTCTGCAATCCCATGGATATAGTTCAAGTACGGCTGGCTGGATGCTATTTCTTATGCAATTTGCTCTTATTCCATTGACGTTTATTATTCCTGTTGTTGCAGAGAAAATGAAAAACCAGAAATTGTTAGCCGGAATAACTGCAATTTTATTTATCGCTGGTATTGGCGGATTATTATCAAGTGTTCAATCACTAATGATCCCATCAGCTATCCTCATAGGAATGGGTGCAGGAAGTGCGTTTAGTTTATCTATGATGTTTTTTACACTTCGCACAACCAATGGTCAGCAAGCTTCTGAAATGTCGGGGATGGCACAATCATTCGGTTATCTTTTAGCCGCTGCAGGTCCAGTTCTATTTGGAGCTTTGCATGATATCACGAGTGGCTGGCAAGTCCCTCTTCTAATGCTAATCGGCATCTCCGTAGTAATATTAATTGTCGGTATCGAATCAGGAAAGAAAAGGGTTATCGAAGATACGCAAATACAAGAGAATTCTTCCTTACACCTTGGATAATTAATATATAAGAAGAAGTCCCATTTATGAGTAAGGATTTCTTCTATTTTTTTGTCCTTTAAGATAATAATAAAAGAACCAAAAACCCCTCCATCCCCCAGGCATAATCCCTATGAGAAAATAAAACTTTTTTCCTAATAAGTTCCATTAACGCTATTTAATTAATAATTTTGATTTATTCTGACATTACATTGTCATATTATATCAAATTTGTTATAATGTAAACGATTTCATATTTTTTAGATATAGTTACCCTTCAGATGCGAAATGGTAACGTTTAAATAAAGTACAGGGGGGAAGATGAGTGATAACCTTTATTGTTTCAATCATACTACTGATTACTGGCTATTTTACGTATGGAAAATATATAGAAAGACAATTTGATCCAGACAGTTCACGCAAAACTCCTGCCTATGCGAATAATGATGGAGTAGATTATGTTCCAATGAACAGGCATAGAAATGCTTTGATACAATTACTAAATATAGCTGGAACTGGTCCTATATTTGGACCGATTATGGGCGCGTTATTCGGTCCTGTAGCATTTTTGTGGATCGTTCTGGGGTCTATTTTTGCCGGTGCAGTACATGACTATTTAACTGGCATGATATCCATTCGGAATAAAGGAGCACATATTCCGGCGTTGGCAGGTAAATTTCTAGGCAATTTTTCAAAACATATTGTCAACATATTTTCTCTTTTGCTTCTTCTTTTAGTAGGTACTGTATTTGTCACGACTCCAGCATCTTTATTAGAAATTTTATTGGATGGCAAACTTACTTTAGGAGTAATCATTACGATAATATTTGTTTATTACCTTATGTCCACCATTCTTCCAATCGATAAAATCATTGGTAGATTTTATCCTTATTTCGGAGCGATTCTTTTACTTGGAACGTTGGGTGTGGGTGTTGCCTTAATATTCTCGGATTACAAAATCCCGGAATTGCATTTTACAAATATGCATCCAGATAACGTACCTATTTTCCCAATCTTGTTCTTTACAATAACATGTGGAGCCCTATCTGGATTTCATGCAACGCAATCACCAATCATATCCAGGACAGTGGAAAAAGAGTCACAAGGACGCTATGTATTTTACGGAATGATGATTGCAGAAGGAATTATAGCAATGATATGGGCTGCTGCAGCAATGAGTCTTCTTGATGGACAAACATTAAATGAATTGATTAACACAGGTACCCCTTCTGCCGTTGTAAATGAGGTATCAATGACCCTTCTGGGTGCAGTTGGCGGAACAGTTGCGGTGCTTGGAGCTATCGTACTCCCGATCACGTCGGGTGACACAGCATTCCGTGCTGCCCGATCCATTATTGCTGATTATGTAAATATTGGTCAAAAAAAATTAGGCAAACGTTTGTTGATTGCTATTCCTTTGTTTGGTTTATCTGCTTTGCTTACTCAAATTGACTTTAATATTCTGTGGAGATATTTTTCTTGGGCCAACCAGACAACAGCTGCTATTGCATTATGGATAGCAACGATGTACCTGATCATTAAAGGGAAAAATTACCTTGTTGCATTTGTACCTGCTTTCTTTATTACCTATATGGTATTTGTCTATATTCTGAGTGAGAAAATAGGATTTAATTTAAACTTAAATGTATCGTTTATTATAGGGTTCATTTTAACTGTTATCCTGACTGTATTGTTCTTCAAGAAAGCCAGAATGAATAAAGAAGAAAATATCAAAACAGATATAGATGCTGCATAATATGGTGAGGGTGAGCGCACCTAGCGTCCACCCTCTAATTATGTTTACTGATTCTTTTCATTTCTAAATCTATCTTCTAACCGAACCTTAAAGTCGCTATACCTCTTTGATGTTCTTCTATTTCCTCTCTCTTCAAAATAATGAAAAAGGAAATAATTACTTCAATACCGTTCTAGTCCCCCCTCTACTAGTAAAATTAAAACCTGTTCCTCACCATGGGAATGTGCTAAACCAAATGGGTTCTGGTTCTTTGTCTGATATTACTGCTGGTGTGGATTGGTGCATTGAAAACAAATGTAAATACGACATTCATATTTTATCCTTATCATTAGGAAGCGCAGCATCAGAGGATGAGGGTCCGATGGTGCAAGCAGTTAATCAAGCGTGGGCAGAAGGAATTATTGTATGTGCAGCTGCTGGTAATGATGGACCAAATGAAGAAAATATATCTTCGCCAGGCATTTGCCAGAAAATCATTACCGTAGGACAGCACATTATCATTTCTCTTTTCAAACAAAAAGGCTGTTCACGGTAAAAATAACTATTATCACAATATTTTTTGATAAGATATCCAGATGAAATTGAAAAATCATACAGAGAAGAAATCGATACAGAATTGTTATTAGCATGGCACCAACAGTTCCCACCAGATTTATATGAGAAGCACCGTAATCAAGCTATTCAAGAATTCAAGGCAATCGCAACCCATTTATTGATTTTCCAGAGAAGATAGCCCAACATTTTAAAAAACGTTAACAGTATTTCTATATTTTTGTTGTTCTGTCTTGAAAAATACTCTAAGCATAAACAGAGAGCCATTATATCAACGGCTCTCTTGTCTATAACTTTAGCTAGTTTGTATCTTTCTATCAGTGCTTTTAACTGTAGTTTTTTTGGATTGCGTGATATATAAAGCAAATCCAATAAGACACCAAACTCCTAATATCAACCACTCACTAGGCCAACTCAAAGAGTACTACCCACTCACCTGATAGAACAACCCATCCCCAACCAAGCATAGCCCCCATGGCTAAAAATAAAACGTCTGTCATCGACATTGATTTCGAGAAATTCTTATTCATATAAATACTTCACTCCTTGTGACTTATCTACGTGATTTCTATTTTTCTGATTCAGCAACATCTACCTTTGAGTTCTGTAGATAACACCATTTAACGTCTGCTTACAGTAATATTTGACAATACACATCATTACCTTCTTTGTCCAACACCAGTTTGATATCATCGTATAAAATCGCAGAAATCGCTTACAATCTGTGAGTTTTTTCGACAGAATGACAATAGCCAACTTTCTTCTAGTTTAGTTCCCTATTATACTTCAGCGTCATGCCCCTTATTCGAATATAGTAATAAGTATGACAATTATCTGATATAATAAAAAGTACCAGTTATGAACTTTTTTAGGTACCAGATTAGGAACTTGGATCTTATTCCGGTGAACAAATGTGAAATATAATTAGAAGTCTAATAAACAATAGATTCTTTGGTAAAATAATAATTTACTTAGAACAAAAATGATTAGAAGATATTTTAAAGATAATTGTTTTATTCAAATTGAGTTATTCATGAAATGAAATCACCGACTATAACATATTTTCTCTAAAGCGTTAATTATTTTAGTAAGTTTCATTAAAGGTAGTCGGAAAATTATTTTACTTTTAAATTAGGCAAAACACTGTTATAATAACTTTTGTGCAAGAATATAAATTAATAAAAAACCCCAAACATTTGTATCTTGCAAATATAAATGATAGGTGGTATTCACAAATGGAAGGCAATAAAAATTATCAGGTTTTATTGTATTATAACTATGTCCGAATTGAAGATCCTGAGGCATTTGCCAAAGAACATCTTCAATTTTGTAATGACTTAGAACTAAAGGGCCGCATTTTAGTTGCCCACGAAGGAATCAACGGGACGGTTTCCGGAACAGTTGAACAAACCAACAAATATATGGAAACGATGCATAATGATCCACAATTTGCTAATATGGCTTTTAAGGTTGATCCGCATGACGGGCACGCTTTTAAGAAAATGCATGTACGCCCTCGTAAAGAATTAGTCACACTTCGCTTAGAAGATGATATAAATCCGAAGAGAACAACAGGAAATTATTTAGAGCCAAAGGAATTTCTACAAGCGATGCGGGAAGAAGATACTGTCATTCTTGATGCTAGAAATGATTATGAATATGACCTTGGGCACTTTCGCGGTGCGATCCGGCCTGACATTGAAACATTCCGTGAATTACCGGGATGGGTACAAGAAAATAGTCATCTTCTTGAAGGCAAACGTATCCTAGCATATTGTACAGGTGGTATTCGTTGTGAGAAATTTTCCGGCTGGTTATTAAGAGAAGGCTTCGAGGATGTTTCGCAACTTCACGGTGGTATTATAACATACGGAAAGGATCCTGAGGTTCAAGGTGAACTATGGGATGGCAGATGTTATGTTTTTGATGAGCGCATTTCCGTACCAATAAACAGAAAAGAACATGTTACTGTCGGGGTTGATTATTTTGACGGCAAACCATGTGAACGTTACGTGAACTGTGCAGATCCAGATTGCAACAAACAAATTCTCTGTTCGGAAGAAAACGAACATAAATATATGCGCGGATGTACGCATGAATGCCGCACAAGCCCACGCAGCCTGTATATAAAAGAACATGACTTAGCTGAAGAAGAAATTCAACGCAGACTGGACATTATTGAAAGAGAAGAACAAATGAAACAAAAAGCGTAATAAAAAGACGGCCGTCATTGGCCGTCTTTTCATTTAAGTATTTTCTCTTAATAAGCTCTCGCCCAGTAGATCATTTCTTTTGCTTCTTTTCCACAGCAAACACATGTGTCAGCAACTTTTTCCTGTTCAAATGGGATACAGCGGGATGTTGCCTGGGTTTCCTCTTTAATTTTTTCCTCACAAGCTACATCGCCACACCACATTGCTTTAATGAAACCGGGATTTTCATCAAGCGTTTGATTAAATTCCTCCATTGTTGTTGCAGTACTTGTTTTACTGTCTCGATGAGCTAATGCTTTATTATACAAATTTTGCTGAACTTCCTCTAATACATTCGGCAAACGTTCCTTTAACTCATTAAGTGGAACAAATTCTTTTTCACCGGTATCGCGTCGTACAAGCACAACTTGATCTTTTTCAATATCTCTTGGTCCCATTTCAATCCGTACTGGGATCCCTTTCATTTCGGACTCATTAAACTTCCACCCAGGTGTTTTATCACTTGCATCGATATCGATACGAACAATGTCTTTGAGTTGATCACGAAGGTCATACGCTTTATCTAAAACACCTTCTTTATGTTGCGCTATTGGCAGGATTATAGCTTGAGTTGGAGCAATGCGTGGTGGCACAACCAATCCCCTATTATCTCCATGAACCATAATCAATGCGCCCATAATACGTGTTGAAAGACCCCATGATGTTTGATGGACAAATTGAGTATCACCATTTTCATCTAAATACGTAATATCAAATGCTTTTGCAAATTCCGGGCCAAAATGATGTGATGTTGCAGATTGCAATGCTCTCCCATCATGCATTAAACTTTCAATTGTTAATGTATATTTAGCTCCTGCAAATTTCTCTTTTTCCGTTTTACGTCCACGAATAACCGGGATTGCCAAATACTTCTCTGTCAAATCAGCATAAATACCTAACATTCTTTCTGTTTCCTCCGAAGCATCCTCGGCCGTAGCATGTGCAGTATGTCCTTCTTGCCAGTGAAATTCGGATGAACGCAAGAATGGGCGTGTCGTTTTTTCCCAGCGCACTACATTCGCCCATTGGTTATACAGCATTGGCAAATCTCGATAGGAATGGATGTTTTTAGAGTAGTATTCACAAAACAGCACTTCTGAAGTTGGACGCACTGCAATGCGCTCTGCTAATTCTTCATCCCCACCATGTGTTACCCAGGCAACTTCCGGTGCAAAACCTTCTACATGATCCTTTTCTTTTTGCAGGAGGCTTTCTGGTATAAATAATGGAAAGGCAACATTGGAATGCCCAGTTTCTTTAAATTTCCTATCTAACTCATCGCGGATGTTTTCCCAGATAGCATAACCATATGGCTTAATAATCATCGTTCCCCGCACTTGTCCATAATCAACTAATCCTGCTTGCTTTACAACATCTGTGTACCACTGTGCAAAGTTTTCTTCCATTGGCGTTACTTTTTCAACAAATTGTTTCTTTTTACTCAATCTACACACCTGCTTTATAACGTTATTTTGATTACTTTTTCATTTAGACATACAAAAAATCCTCCATCCAAAAAGGGACCGAGGTCTGGTGGTACCACCCTTGTTTACAGTAAATCATGCCACTGTACACTTTGTTTAATAACGGTCAGGTGACCGCGCACACCTTCTAGCCTGCTTAGCTTTTCTGATGGCGAACTTTAAGGTAGGTTCTAATCGTTTTCTTTAGAAATTTGCAGCAACCATTTCCTCTCTGAAAAGAAAACAAACTATACTAGTCCTTATCAACGTTTCATTTATACATTTCCTAATATATAGATATAAAAACCTAAAGTCAAGTTGGAGTAATGAAAGAAATAAAGTGGCTGAATGTTAACTGTCTTTTTAGACAACCTCCCCTTCAAATTAAAGCGTGTATTGACTTTCTTTAATTTCATGCGCTTGTCCGTACTTACGCATTGCTGCATGATAAGTCGGTCCAACCATTTCCGTATATGAAAATCCATATTCAATTCCTGTAGTGACAAAACCTTTAGCTTGTTTAACAGCTTCCACAATAGATTTTCCTTTTGCTAGGTAGGCGGTAATAGCTGCTGAATAGGAACAACCTGCACCGCTTGTATTTACTGTATCAATTCGAGGTGCTTCTAGTACGGTCAACTTTTTACCATCAAATAAGACATCAACTGCTGGTCCTTCTAATCTTCCGCCTTTGACCAGTACATAATTTGGGCCTAATTGATGAAGATCCTTTGCAGCCCGCTTTAAATCTTCCACCTTATTTAAGCTTCTTCCATCTAATAAGAAGGATGCTTCCGGCATGTTTGGTGTAATTAAAGTCGCTTGTGGCAATAGCTTTTCTTTTAATGCCTCAATTGCATCATCTTTTAAAAGCTTTGAATCTAACTTTCCAACCATAACTGGATCAACAACAATATTTTCGATTGAACTTTGATCGATCAATTCGGCAGTTTTTTCAATAACCTCTTTTGAGAAAAGCATTCCTGTTTTTAGAGCATCTGTGCCCACTTGCTTCATAGCTGTTGCAAATTGCGCTTCAATTGCTTCGATTGTCATTGGATGCACATTTTTATCGGTTTGCGGATGTCTTGCAACAATTGCCGTTACAACGCTCATTCCATAAACATCCAGTTCCTGAAATGTTTTCAAATCTGCTTGAATTCCTGCACTTCCCCCAGCAGCTGATCCCGCAATTGTTATGACACGTGAAGGATAATTCATATTCATATGTATCATTCCTTTCCCAATTAAAATATGATAGTAATTAAAAACCATATGATCATGGTTGCCTGAATGACTACTTTAGAAATAGCCCCTCCTAAAAAGCCAATTAAAGAACCAATCGACGCACGTAACGCTTGTAAGGGGGTTCTTCTTTGTAGCATTTCAATAATAAAAACTACAATAAAAGGGATAATCAAAATACCAAACGGCGGTATTATGAATGAACCTACGATTACAGCAATCGCTGCACCACGTTCGCCCCATTTGCTTCCTCCAAATCTTTTCACGAAATAACTATTTGCTATTATATCAGAAATAATTATTAATAAAGTAAGAATTAGCATTCCAATCCAGAACATCATTGTTAAATCGTCTCCGGATCCGGATAGAAAGAAATGATAAAGTAAAAATCCTCCCCAGAGCAACAATACTGATGGAATAATAGGATAAATCACACCAATGAAACTCAATATAAACAGAGCTACAATCAGAATCCATAGCAAAACATTCAATAACTTCTCCTCCTCTCCCTCTGGTATATGTAAAAATTTAATCTAGAAAAGCATCTCTATTTTACAACAGAGATGCTTTAAAAGATATTTGTTTTCTCCCTATTATTTTGTTTTAGCTTTATGATCAACCAATATAATAGATCCATTTACTAAATCATGTGCAGAAGCATCCATAATTTTTTCTAAAGAAAAGGCAACCTTCTCTCTTTCCTCTTTATTCTCTGCAACAAAAATTGGAACACCACCGGAAATTTGATCAGGATTCAATGTAACAACAGCAACGATTTCTGCCATTATGCCTTACCTCCTTTATATGCTTCTGTGGGCATACGAACTGAATTCTCCACAATAGGGGCCCCTTTAACAGCTCTAAGAATTTTTTGGGGATCCTTTTCACGTGGTAAAATGAAAATTGCTAATTTCCCGCTTTCTAAGTCAAGTTTCGCCATAGGTATCAGTGTAGGTTCACCTGAATCACGATAGACACCTAATAATGTGGACAAATTATGCAATAAAGCCTGACGCTGTCCAAGTCCCGAGAGCGTAACTTTGGAATTATCATTTTTAGGAGTAAGTACCAGACCAACTCCATTTTCTTTAATAATCTCAATATCCTCTCTTAAACCAACGTTCATGATGTAAATGGATTCTACAAATAAATCCGGATCTTCAATTTTCACATCTGCAATATGAACATCTGCAATATGTTCGATACTTTTTCCCTTTTGAAACATTTTAGCTACAAGTAATGATAAAATACCGGCAACTACACCCCAATACCATACGAATAAAACTGTAAACAGGGATGCGATAAGTGCACTAAAAATAACTAAATAGTTTCTTCCTTCAAAAACCATTGCTATCCCTTCAATATAGGCATTACCACGGGGAACAAGTTCTAAATCATCTATTTCCGTTAAAGTCTCCCTTTCCATTCTCCGGACATCTCTGAACTGTTGTGCAGCAAGTGTCAAAAAAGTAACAGCTGTATATTCTTTACTTAAAAGAGCCGGAACAACTAAAGCTCCTAATCCTGCTGCAATGACGCCTAATGACATATGAATAACTTTTCCATGCGGATATGTCGGATATTGGCGATAATCTGTACGAAGCAACATAATTTTAGCAATTATTCCAAACAGCAACCCAATTACAATGCCAAGAAATTCTGGCTCTTTGAGTATCGATAATGGCATTTAAATCCTTCCTTTAGCTCCAAAATAACTTATCGTTGTTAGGCTTTACTTTTTTTTATTTTTTATGAATTTGTGTAAGATAAGAATATAGTGCAAATAGAAATGAGGATTACTTAATTAATGAAACATCTGAAGAAAGACTTTGTAGCGTGGGTGATAGTTGTTTTATTTGTAATGATGGTTTTCACTATTTACCATCAAATGAATCAGAATAGATACGAATACATAGAAAACAAGGATGATGACTCGTACGAACAGCTTCATCCTATTGTCTCTGAAAAAATGGAGGAATTACTTGATAAAGCAGCTAAGCAAAATATTCATGTAGTGATTACTGAAACAGTACGGACGATGGAGAAGCAAGAAGAATTATATGCACAAGGAAGGTCGTCTGAGGGGAATATTATAACGTACGCTCAGGCAGGTGAATCCTATCATAATTATGGGTTGGCTATTGACTTTGCCATCGAAAATAGTCAAGGTGATGTGATCTGGGATACTTCCTATGATGGAAATAATAATGGAAAGTCCGATTGGTTAGAAGTAGCTGACATTGCAAAAGAACTGGGCTTTGAATGGGGTGGAGATTGGCCGAATTTCAAAGATTTTCCTCATTTACAAATGTCTTTTGGATTAAGTATTGAGGAATTAAAAAAGGGAAAGCGGCCGCTAAAGTAAAATAAATGTTTAAAATTAAAAAACCGCACAAAAAGTGTGGTTTTTTAACCATCTATTTTCTAGTTATTTGCGGCCATTTTGCAGCGTTCTAGAATATACACATAGAACCAGTGTCTTACTGAATCAATAAAATAATAGATATACGACGACCTGTCCGGTGGTCATTAATTACAAAACTTTTTCACCTTTATCTGTCTGTATATTCCTTTCGTTCTTGGTGGTTATTTTCTTCATCAGGTTTTGGATCCACTGTATGTTTATAACCATACCCCTTTGAAATTGTCACGAGAGATAAAACTAAAACGATTAATGTTATTATTATTGCTACAACAATATTTACTGTCACAACATCCATTTTATTTGCTCCTTATTTTAAATAATACCCTCTATTAAAATAACAATTCGTGTAGTGCATTACAAGTTTTTATTGTATCTAAATGGTTCTATCTTTTTCCACCCTTTTTCATCGAAAAAAGTTAATACAATAGGATTTGCAGTAGTAATTTGTGTTTCCATTTTCTCTAATTTCTTCCGATCAGCAAATTGTTTTACTTTTTGATATAAATGCTCGTCAATTCCTTTTTTCTGATAATCTTTACAAATAGAAAAACGATCAATATATAGCGTTCTTTTCGATAGATTGATATAAAATAAAACAAAGCCAACTACACTTCCTGACTTCTCAACAAGATAAATCTTTCCTATTTCGTCCTCGATTATTTGCACAAATAGCGCTTTATCAAGATTTACCTGCCTGTTAGATAGATGATCATTCACCGGGTTATCATGAATGCGTGCAATTTCACTAAAATCTTCTAGTCTGGCTTCTCGAATTTTATACATTATTCTCTCTCCTTATGCGTTTTCAAAAGGTTTTATTAATCCATACACAGCCTCTGTAAATGGCAGTTCCAATCCTTTTGCTTTGGCTAAACGAAGTGCTCCACCATGTAGATGATCTACTTCTAGCGTTAAATTCTTTCTGCGGTCTTGATGCATGGAGGATGTTGCATCACGATTTAGGTTCATGAAATTCTTTTTTGCTTTTTCTACATCTACATCAGTTAAATCCACCTCATATTTGTTAGCTAGCCGTTTCATCTCTTGCAAGATCATTTCAGCAACATAGAATGTTTCTTTATAGTCACAAATGGGGCCAATTGGTAAATTAGTTGCTGTCGTTATACCAGAAAAAGCAGTTATATACATATATTTCTTCCATAATTCAAGTGAAATTGCTTTACTATGAATCATTTTGATATTTGCTTGTTTACTAAGTTCTTCTAGCTGATTACAAATCGTTGTTTGAGCTGGCTCAAGTGGACCAAAAACCAGATTATGAAACGCGCTGGAATGTTCTACATGCCCTTTATTATTTAGTGTTGCAATAATAAAGCAAAGCCCGCCTAGAACAGCGTCTCTGCCAAGCTGTTCTTGAAGCACACTAACATGCTCTATCCCATTTAGAACAGGTAATACATTAGCTCCCTTTTCCACTAATTGTTTTACATCATCCATTGCCCCTTTGAGGTGGTACCCTTTAACACTTAAGAATACAAGATCTGCAGCATCAATTTCAGATGCGTTTGTAACAATTTTTGGGTTTTTGATCGCATAATCTCCTTTTGTACTTTTAATGTCAAGTCCATGATTCTGAATTTGCTCGGCCCTTTTTTTTCGAACTAAAAATGTGACCTTCGCCCCTGCTTCTTCAAATCTTCCGCCAAAATAGGCGCCTAAGGCTCCCGCCCCAATTACAACAATATGCATAAAAATCCTCTCCATGAATTAAGATTTATTATCACTATCGTACTTTGACTCCCAAACTTTTGTCTATATTTAATCCTGCGCTTTCATCATTTCTTAAAAACTGTCTTTAAAGATAAGCAAAAGTATAAGAGAAACAAACTATAACCGAGTATATCTTAGGATAACCTAGCTTATATCTATATATATAGTGATATGCTTGTTTTTTTCGAATTATCTAATAATATGAGGTTTGAATCTACAACTAAATAACTATACCATTGTATAATAAATGTAAAAAAATTCTCTCTAACATAATATTCTAATCCCTAGAAACATAGATAAAATAATGAAGACAATATGTTTTATGCTGGGAGCTAGAGACAATTTTTTATTTTTACTTTTTACTTGGTATTACACAATTTAAAGGGGGTTTATTCGAGATGAAGAAATTATTATTTTTTTTAGTACTAGGTTTATCTCTTATCCTTTTCACCGCATGTGGTTCAGACGATGCTAGCGGAGACGGGGGTGGTAACACCTTAGAAGAACTACAAGAAAAGGGAAAAATTAAAGTTGGTTTCGCCAATGAAAAACCATACGGTTATGAAAACGAAGACGGGGAATTAACTGGAGCGTCGGTAGAGACTGCCAAGGCTGTATTTGCTGAGCTCGGTATTGACGAAGTAGAAGGACACCTTGCAGATTATGATCAGCTTGTACCAGGATTACAAGCAAAGAAATTCGATGCAATCACATCTGGTATGGCGATTACACCAGAGCGTTGTGAAAGCGCTGCCTTTGCAGAACCTGATATGAAATATGGTGAGGGTTTAATTGTTCAAAAAGGAAATCCAAAAGATTTGCATAGCTATGAAGATATCGCAAATGACCCTGATGTAACTGTATCAGTCATGTCAGGAGCAACAGAGAATGATTTTCTAAAATCGGAAGGTGTGGATGAAAGCCAAATCCAAAGCGCTCCTGACATCCCTGCAACTTTTTCAGCAGTTGAATCTGGGCGTGCAGATGCAACAACCGGCACAGAAATGACAATCAAAATGGCTTTAGAATCTGCTAATAATGATAAATTAGAGTTCGTAGAAGATTTTGAGCAACCAGATATTGAAGGTGTACCTAGTTATGGTGCAGTAGCATTTCACCCAGAAAACGAAGAGCTTCTGGAAGCTTTTAATGAAAAACTCGCAGAATTGAAAGAAGACGGTACAATTGCACAAATTTTAGAAGATAATGGATTTAGTGCAGAGGCTAACTCTGTCGAAGATGGTGTTACAGCTGAAATGGTTTGTAATGGAGAAGAATAAGTATTATTCACTAATTTAGTTTATATTAGATGAAATGACTCCATAGGGTCCAACTCCCTCACCTAGGGGAGTCGGATCTTTTTTCTTTCTAAAAACCTACAATAATTTGTTAATGAATCATGACGATAGAAGGAGTGATTATAATTAGTGCGATAGGTGAGATCTTTCAGGAACTAATGAGAGGGGTAAATATAACAGTAACTATCCTGATTGCCTCTGCATTCTTCGGTTTTCTGATGGCCTTTGTAGCTGGTCTATGCCGGCTTTCAAATAATGCAATTATACGTGGATTTACTGGAATTTATGTAGAATTTTTCAGAGGGACATCTCTTATTGTCCAATTGTTTTGGTTATATTATGCTTTACCAATATTATTTGATATTCATTTAGGAAACGATTTTTGGGCGGGAGCTTTAGCAATCGGGTTAAACTACGGTGCATATATGTCTGAAATAGTCCGTGGGTCCATATTATCTGTTGCAAAAGGACAAACAGAGGCAGCAACCGCGCTAAACATGTCGCGATTTCAGCGAATGCGCCTTGTTATTTTGCCTCAAGCAGTACGGATGATGCTTCCTGAATTCGGAAACTATCTGATTCAAATGCTAAAGGCAACTTCCCTTGTTTCATTAATTGGATTAACGGATGTCTTATATTACGGTGATAATTTTAGAGATAATCACCTATCTTTAGCACCGACTGCTTATATAGCGGTACTCATATTCTATTTTATTCTTGCTCTTCCATTAATTTGGTTTACACGGAAAATGGAAAATGCTTCGAAGAAAGGGGTGGCTAGTTAATGAAGTGGGACGTATTTCTTGATGCTTTTCCAATTGTAATATCAGGTATAGGAATTACACTTGGTTTAACAATTGCCTCTTTTCTATTTGCTTTAATATTTGGCTTTTTTTGGACCTTTACGCAACGCATTCCCATAAAACCAATTGCCTGGATTTTTACATGGATAATGGAATTTATTCGATCCACCCCACCGCTCGTTCAACTATTTTTTATCTACTATGCTTATCCGATGGTACCACATATTGGAATGACACTTGATCCTTTCACAAGCGCAACCTTAGGTCTAGGCATTCATTTTAGTACCTATATTGGGGAAGTATATCGTTCTGGTATTGAGGGTGTAGAAAAAGGGCAATGGGAAGCTTCAACTGCTCTCAACTTTTCTACTCGCCAAAAATGGACAAAAGTCATTTTGCCACAAGCAATACCACCGACGATCCCAATGATTGGAAATTACTTAATTATCTTATTTAAGGAGGTTCCACTAGCTTCGACAATTGGGGTAATAGGTATCATGCAATTGGCACAGGATTATGGTGCAAAGTCATGGAACTATTTGGAACCATTAACGATTGTAGCAATTTTATTCCTAATTTTAAGCTATCCTTCAGCTATCCTTATTAATAAACTGGAGAAAAAAATGAACCGGCGATTCGATAAAAAAGAAGCTATTAAAACAACGCATAGTAGGGAAGGAGCAGTGATGTAATGATAGAATCAACAAAAACACATAAAGATGCACATAACTCATTTGAAGAAGCGGAACCGATCGTAACTTATAAAAACGTGCATAAATCATTTGGAGAGGTCGAAGTTTTAAAAGGGATAGACTTAGAAATTAAACCTGCGGAGAAAGTTGCCCTCATTGGTCCAAGTGGGTCGGGAAAAACCACCATTATTCGTATGTTAATGACACTAGAGCGGCCAACTTCAGGCCATATTATTGTCGATGGTAACTATTTATGGCATGTAGAAAAGAATGGAAAGCTTATCCCCGCAAATGAGAGGCATTTACGGGAAGTTCGCGGTGATATTGGAATGGTATTTCAACATTTTAATCTTTTTCCTCATATGACTATTTTAGAAAACTGTATGACCGCTCCGATACATGTACAAAAGGAAAACAAAGCATCAGCGAAACAACGTTCAATTGAAATGCTTGAAAAAGTTGGATTAGGTGATAAGTTAGAAGCTTACCCAAGCCAGCTCTCCGGTGGACAAAAACAACGGGTTGCAATGGCACGAGCCTCGTAATGCGCCCCAAAGTAATGTTATTTGATGAAGTGACATCAGCATTGGATCCAGAGCTTGTCGGGGAAGTACTTGAAGTGATTCGAGATATTGCACATGAAGGTGAAATGGCTATGATACTAGTTACGCATGAAATGGAATTCGCTCTAGAAATTGCCGACCGTGTGGTTTTCCTAGATGGCGGGGTCATTGCTGAACAAGGCAACCCTAGCGAGGTATTAGAGCATTCAGAAAACGAACGCCTTCAAAGCTTTTTAAAAAGATTTAGAGCCTAAAAAGGTTTGGGGACATAATAAAGTCCCCAAACCTTTTTAATTCCATGAAAATCCACTCATCCCTTATACTTATCCGTTTTATTTGTACATTCGATTTTAAATCATATGTATTCCATGTAACTTGAGGAAAATCCAAAAGTTCGAGATTCATCAGCTAAAAAAGCACTGCGAATACTCTTGCTTTCTTTGCCCCGCAATGCTTTCATTTCCTTTATTTTTCCGGATCATCACCAATAATTCTCACTTCCCGTTCTAACTGAACATCAAATTTTTCCTTTACAGTTTTTTGTACAAAATGAATTAAACCGATATATTCTTCTGCGGATGCATCATCTTTATTGACGATGAAACCAGCATGTTTTGTTGATACCTGCGCTCCGCCAATTTGTTTTCCTTGTAAATTACTATCTTGAATTAATTTCCCTGCAAAATATCCAGGAGGACGCTTAAACACACTCCCACAAGATGGATACTCAAGTGGCTGTTTTGATTCCCGTTTAAATGTGAGATCATCCATAACCGCTTTTATTTCATCGTAATTTCCATCTTTTAATGAAAACGTTGCTTCAAGCACGATGTACCCATTGTCTGGAATATTACTTGAGCGGTATTTTAAATCCAATTCATTGGCAGATAACGTAAGGAGATCACCATTCCTATCAACAACAACCGTACTTGTTAATACATCCTTTATTTCTCCGCCATACGCCCCAGCATTCATATATAAAGCACCACCAACAGAACCTGGAATTCCACAAGCAAACTCTAGCCCAGTTAATTTTTTGGCTAGTGCTTCTCTTGAAGCGTCAATGATACGAGCGCCACTTTGAGCAATCATTACTGTGTCATCCGCTTTAATCGTATTTAATTTTTTTAAGTTCATGATAATGCCCCGGATTCCACCGTCTTTCACAATTAAATTGGACCCATTTCCCAATAAGGTGAATGCGATATTCATTTTATTTGCAAGTTTTACAATTTGCTGCACCTGTACATATGTCTCTGGTGTCACAAAAAAATCGGCCTTCCCGCCTAAATGTGTGTACGTATGATTTTTCAAAGGTTCATTAACCATCACATTTTGCTTCGAAGTAATTTCTATTAGTTTTTCATACGTATGATGATCATTTACCACTTAAATCATTCCCTTTAATATTTTCTATTCTAAAAGGATGTTCAAAAAAGTGACCTGACGCACCTCTTTTTTTCCTTGTTACATTGTAAGTTATTCCATATTATTTTTCCATAGAAAAGAATGAATATATTGATCGACTTCTCCATCCTCATGTAATGCGCTATGACCTAAACCTTCTCTTTCAATCAAAATTTCCTCCAATTGGTCTGCCGGTATAATATCCTGTATCGAGGACACGCTTTCTGGCGTGGCCACCATATCTCCCGTACTGCTGATACTTAGTACAGAAATATTCCGAGGAAAATTCCCTTGCTTCTTCCGCAGCTGTTTAAGAGCAGTTGAATTAGGCTTTAAGTCAGTTGCCGCTTCATCATGATTAATTTGAAAATAATTTTCATTATAGATGCCGTCGAATGGACTTCCTAATGTAATTAGTTTCCCCACTGTAGGATATACGCTTGAATCTTGATATTCTTGTATATATTTAAGCGAGACAATGCCGCCCATGGAGTGCCCAACTAAGTTGATTGAATTTATATGATAAATTCCTTTCATATGCTCTAATACATTCGCTAGCCATCTTGTATTCGTTTCAAGGCCAGCCCGATTATTTTCGAAAATCACCTGTATAAATACTGGCTCCCTCTGGCTCTTATTAAGGTCATAAGCATGGATTTTCCCTTGAGGTGAAACGCGGTATATCAATGCTTTATTTCCCCATTTGTAATTTTTTTCGAATCGTTGTAGCATATGCCCAAACGAATTTTCTGTTCCTTTATAACCATGTAAAAAAATAGTCGGTTGAATCAAATGATCGGAACTAGCCGATTTAGGTATATATATAACAACGATTAGACCGATTAAAAAAATAAAAAAAGACGCAACACTAATAATATGTTTCCTTTTCAAAACGGTTACCCCACTTATGTTATTCAGTCAAAGAAGCTTTCGCTAAGCAATTCCTATTGACTATTTAATTATAGCATTTTAACCCTGTAAATGTCTTATTTATTGAAGGATTTATTATCAAAAATCAATATATAAGACAGAAGCTTTCAGAAGAGAAAACTGGGGAGATCTACGGAAAACGTAAAATAGATGTGGAGCCGCCAGTCTTTGGATTTATGAAGGCTAATTTGTGTTTCATACGTTTTTCAGTGTGAGGTAAAGAAAAAGGTAGAAAATGAATTAGGATTTGCGTTCATGGCAGGAAGCTTAAGAAAGTATACCGCCATGAACACAAATCCAACCATGATGATGAAAATAACTCAAACTCAAAAGGTTCCAACCATCAATTTTTGATGGTTGGAACCTTTTTTAAGATATTTTGGCTAGTTATGTTCCAGCTTCTTTCGTGTTCATTATAGACTATTTAAAGAATGGAATATTGGTTCCTGATTATCAAATGTTGCTATATATTTAAATCCTAATGATTTTAATAGTTCAATTGACTCCTTAAATTGATATGCCACCGTAGAAGCTACATGTGAATCAGAACCTAACGTAATGATTTCTCCTCCACAATCTTGATATAGTTTCAAAATATCGGGACTTGGCATACCACTATGTAAGCCATAACGGACACCAGATGTATTCAATTCGATTCCTTTGCCACTTGGAATAATTACTTTAAAAATTTCACTGATAGCATCATGAAAATCATGATCAGCTTTCTCCGTATATCTTTTTACTAAGTCAATATGTCCCATAATATTGAAATGTTTAAAATGGGTCACACAATAGAGCAGTTCTTCATAATACTGTGTATAAGCTTCATCGATTGTTTTATCTGCAAAGAAACTTCCTGAATGCAGATCCTTTTTATCAGCAGTATGCATCGAGCAAATAACAAAATCAAATCGCTCCCGTTCCATCAAATTCGTATAGTCTTGAATTTGATGTGGCTGCAGACCTAGCTCTACCCCCTTCTTAATACTTATTCTATTTTCATACAATTGTCTAAGCTCCTGTATTTTTTTATCGTACGCAGGTAAATCAAGATCAAAATCTATTGTCGGGTCAGGGTACTCATAGTCAATGTGCTCCGTAAAACAAATTTCACTCAAGCCTAGTTCAATCGCTCGCTGAACCGTTTCTTCCATGGGCGTTTTACAGTCAGCTGAAAAATCACTATGAAGATGGTAATCAAACATTTAGAAAATTCCTCCTTTAGTATTGACATTTAAAAATCTACATACTAGAATACTATATAACTTTAATTAGATAAAGTGATAAAGCGATAAAGTTCTTGGAAGGGAGTATTTTATGCAAACCTATATTTTTGACAAAACAAATGATACGGACATTGCCTTTTATCAAATACGTGAACGGCTAATCACCTTGCTGAGAAGTCGCTTTACTACTTATGGGTATAAGCAAATTCAAACGCCTACTTTTGAACCGTATGATTTATATACTACTGTAAATGGAACGATCAAGCTAGACGAAATGATTAAAGTTATTGATAATTCCGGCAAAGTATTAGTTATGCGACCTGACGTGACTATCCCAATTACACAACAAATAGCATCGAAATATAAACATTTATCAAAAGAAATACGATATTTCTACGTTACAGATGTTTTTAGACAAACGCCAGATGAGTCAAACAATAAGGAACGAACACAGGCAGGGATAGAGTACTTTGGAAACAATAGCCCTGAGGCTGATGCGGAAGTACTTTCCCTTGCTGTACACCTTCTGAAAGATTTGCATTTAACGAACTTTACTTTAGAGATTGGCCATGCAGGATTCACAAAGGAACTAATTTCAGAATTAGCCTTGTCTGATCAAGATCTGAAACAATTTAAACAATTAATTCAAGCGAAAAATACTAATGGTATTAAGCTTTTTTTAGCCGACCTGTCTATTGATCCGAAACTTCGTTATGCTATTGAAAATATTCCTCTGCTATACGGAGAGGCTGATGATGTCATCAAACGCGCGAAGGAAATTGCGTATAACGATAGTATGGTAAATAAGCTGCAAAATCTTGAAGAAGTTTGTACAGTGATTCAAGCGTATGGGTGCAAGCAGCATATTGTCATCGACTTAGGACTGATCAATCACATGGATTATTATTCGGATATTATCTTTCAAGGTTTTACCGAAAATGTAGGTAAACCAATTTTAATGGGAGGCAGATATGACAAACTGGCGACTCAATTTAATGCTTCCATCCCGGCAATCGGATTCGCTTGTGATATTGAAGCCTTACTAGACAGTACAAAAAATCATACTAAATCCTATCAGCCGCCAATTGATGTCGACATTTATTATGAAACGGATGAGCAGGAGTATGGACTGACAATAGCGAATGAATTACGTGAACAAAATTACCGTGTTCTAACTTTCCCAATCCCAGAAGCAAATAAGCATGAAAGTGCACAATGTACACTTTATCTTACAAGAAATAACAGTACATTATATCAGCAAAATAAATCCTGGTCATTTACCGATATAGAGAAATTAAACCAAATACTCCAGGAAGTAAAGGAGAGAATATAAAGTGGAATGTATCACGTTAGCATTAGCAAAAGGCCGTACTGCTAAGGGTGCAATAGCTATATTAAAAAGAGCAGGATTTCATTTCGCTGATTTTCATGAAAAAAGCAGAAAATTGGTTTTCTACGATACAAAAAAACAAATCAAACTAATATTCGTCAAAGCGGTCGATGTTCCTACTTATGTCGACAAAGGAGCAGCTGATATCGGTATAGCTGGTAAGGATAACATAATGGAAGCGCAGGTTGATCTTTATGAATTGCTTGATTTAAAGCTAGGTAAATGTAAATTTGCAGTAGCAGGCTTACCCGATCAAAAAATTGATCATACAACTGTTTTAACGGTTGCATCCAAGTACCCAAATGTTGCAGAGCACTACTTCGAACAAAAAGGAATAACCGTTGACACCATTAAACTAAACGGTTCTGTTGAATTAGCCCCTCTTATTGGGATGGCTGATGTTATCGTCGATATTGTGGAAACTGGAAATACCATAAATGAGAACGGACTAACTATAATTGAGGACATGGAACCAATCAGTACTAGACTAATTGTAAACAAGGCTAGCTTTGCTACAAAAACAAAAGAAATCCAACAAATCATTAAAAAATTAGAATCTGTTTTGGAGTGATCATAAATGCAAATCGTAACAGCCAAACAATACAAAAATGAAATACTGCGTGTCGCTTCCATTCAAAATGATACAAAGATAGATCAAGCAGTGTTAGAAATTATAGCTAACGTTAATAAAAACGGAGATGCTGCTTTAACTGCTTACTCGGCAAAATTTGATTGTGTAAATCTGGATCATTTCCTTGTCTCTAAAGAAGAAATTGATGAAGCTGAAAAACTTGTCGATTCTTTATTTCTAACTGCCATTCAGCGAGCAAAAGAAAACATTACACAATTTCACGAAGTTCAAAAGGAACAATCTTGGTTTATGAATAAAGAAGATGGTATTCTTCTCGGCCAAAAGGTCACCGCAATCGAAAAAGTAGGTGTATACATCCCAGGTGGTAAAGCCGCTTATCCATCTACTGTTTTAATGAATGTTATCCCTGCAAAAATAGCTGGAGTTGAATCTATTAACATTGTCACTCCTCCTCAGCCTGATGGTAAAGTCAACCCGCATGTTCTTGCAGCTAGTCGAATTGCCGGCGCAGACCGCATTTTTAAAGTTGGAGGAGCTCAAGCTATAGCAGCGCTCGCATACGGAACAGAATCAATCGAAAAAGTTGATAAAATTGTTGGTCCGGGAAACGCCTATGTTGCAAGTGCAAAAAAGTGGGTTTATGGTGATGTAGCGATTGATATGATAGCTGGTCCAAGTGAAATTTGCGTTGTTGCAGATGAAACAGCTAAGGCAGACTATGTAGCTGCTGACCTTCTGTCCCAAGCCGAACATGATGAGCGAGCTACTTCTATATGTATCACAACACATCAACAAATGGCTAAAGCCATACAACGTGAGATAAGTAAACAGGCTGAGCATTTAGAACGACAGACCATTATCCAGACATCACTTAAACAAAATGGACGTATTATTATTGCCGATACGTTACATGAGGCATTTGAATTAGTTAATGAGATTGCTCCAGAACATTTACAGCTAATGATAAAAAATCCTACTGAGAATATCTCCTATATTCGAAACGCAGGTGCTATTTTTCTGGGAAACTATTCCCCTGAACCTTTGGGAGATTATTTCGCTGGACCAAACCATACGTTGCCAACAAGTGGAACAGCCGCATTTTCCTCTCCATTAGGCGTTTATGATTTTATGAAAAAGTCAAGTATCATTCATTATTCAAAAGATGCATTACAAGCAGCTTCCAATCAAATTATAACTTTAGCAAATACAGAAGGACTATCAGCGCATGCCAATGCTATACGTATTAGAAAGGATGATGAAAATGCGCCAATTTGAATTAAACAGGAAGACAGCGGAAACATCCATTCATTTAAATTTTGCCATTGACGGTACCGGTAAAACAGACATTCAAACAGAGGTTGGCTTCTTTGATCATATGTTAGTTTTAATGTCAAAACACGGTCTATTTGACATGACACTACAATGCTCAGGCGACCTGGATGTCGATCAGCATCATACTGTCGAAGATATAGGAATTGTCTTTGGTCAAGCTTTTAAAAAATGCATAGGTAATAAAGCAGGGATTAACCGTTATGCCACTGTGACGTCACCTATGGATGAAGCACTATCTACTATTTCGATTGATATAAGCGGAAGATCACATCTTGTCTATCATGTTGACGGCCTAAAAGATAAAGTTGGTGATTTTGATACGGAACTGGTAGAGGAATTTTTTCATGGTTTTGTAAATCACGCACAAATCACGCTTCACATAAATCTAGCATATGGAAAAAACACACACCACATCATCGAATCGATTTTCAAGGGATTTGGCCGTGCTTTAGATGAAGCAACTCAAAAAAATTTACGTATTCAAGGAGTTCCGTCAACCAAGGGAACATTGTAAAACAACTACTACATGCGAAGGAGTTAAAATGATGATTCTTTTACCTGCAATTGATATAAGAAATGGGAAATGTGTCCGCCTTGTTCAAGGTGATTATAATAGAGAAAAAATTTATAGTGATTCCCCGACCGAAATTGCTAAAAGATGGATTAATAAAGGTGCCAAGGCTTTGCATATCGTTGATTTGGATGGGGCTAGAACGGGGAACTCAATCAATAGACCCGTTATAAAATTAATCGCACAGCAAGCCTCCATTCCCATCCAAGTTGGAGGTGGTATTCGCACAATGAACAATATTGAAGATTATATAGATGCGGGGGTCAACCGGGTTATTATTGGAACTGCAGCTATTAATGATCTGAACTTTTTAAAACAAGCCGTAACCCGTTTTGGTGAAACAATTGCTGTCTCTGTTGATGCAAGAAATGGTTATGTTGCAACAGATGGATGGACGGATACAAGTACCGTTAAAGCATTGGATTTAATAAAGAAATTAAGACAAATTGGAGTAAAAACAATTGTATACACTGATATTCTAAAAGATGGCATGTTAAAGGGCCCTAATTTCAAAGAATTACAAACGATTAATGAAGCCACATCCATTAATGTCATTGCTTCTGGTGGGGTCTCAAGCAAACAGGACGTTGAAAAACTTCAAGCTTCAAAACTATATGGAGCGATTATAGGAAAAGCACTATATGATGGCAGACTCTCTTTTGAGTCATTAGTGGGTGAAAACGCATGAAGAAGCGAATTATCCCTTGCTTAGATGTTGATAAAGGCAGAGTAGTAAAAGGAAAAAAATTCCAAAATATTCAAGATGTTGCAGACCCAATTGCATTAGCGCAAAAATATAACGAAGAAGGTGCCGATGAACTCGTCTTTTATGATATTACTGCATCAACGGAAAATAGAAACATTTTTATTGACCTAGTTGAAAAAATAGCTGCAGTAACATCCATCCCTTTTACTGTCGGCGGCGGTATTCGTACCCTGAAAGACATTCAGCTTGTACTCCAGGCTGGAGCAGATAAAGTGTCTATTAATAGCGCTGCTATTACTAACCCCTCCATCATTGAGGAAGCTTCAAAACGATTTGGAACATCCAAAATTGTTTTTGCGATGGATGCTAAACAAGTTGGAGCGGAAACATGGAACGTGTTCAGCAGTGGCGGTAAAAAAGATACAAAAATAGACGCAGTTGAATGGGCTATGACAGGTGAAAAATTGGGTGCCGGCGAAATTGTAGTAAATTCGATTGATGGAGATGGAGAAAAAAGAGGTTATAATCTCGCATTAACACAAAAAATTGTTGAGACAGTGAACATTCCTGTCGTAGCAAGTGGTGGTGCGGGCGAAGAAATCCACTTTACAACAATCCTCCAAAAAGGAAAAGCAGATGCAGCACTTGCTGCCTCGGTCTTCCATTATGGTGAAATAAAAATATCAGATTTAAAAGATTACTTAATAAACCAAAACATTCCCTTGAGGAGGAATACATGATGAAGGTAGACCTTCCAAATTTAACTTTTAATGAAAATGGACTGATTCCGGCAATTGTTCAAGATAACACAACTGGAAAAGTGCTCATGCTTGCCTATATGAATAATGAAGCTCTGGATAAAACAGTGGAAACAAAAGAAACCTGGTTTTTTAGTCGCTCAAGACAGGAGCTTTGGAATAAAGGAGCAACCTCAGGAAATAAACAAAAGCTAAAAGATATTTCTTATGACTGTGACCAGGATGCTTTATTAATTCAAGTGGAACCTTTAGGACCTGCTTGTCATACCGGTGAATCCTCCTGTTTTCACCAAAACCTATATCAAGAGGAGACTCAAAATAGAGAAGTTATTCACCAGTTAGTATCAAATATTAAAAAACGCCGCCAAAACCCAATAGACGGTTCCTATACAACTTATCTTTTCAAGGAAGGGCTTGATAAAATACTTAAGAAAATTGGCGAAGAGTCAAGTGAAGTAATCATCGGGGCTAAAAATCAAGATAAACAAGAAGTAACATGGGAAATTTCTGACCTCACCTATCACACTTTAGTTTTGATGGAACTCTCAGGCGTAACCATCCAGGACATTAAAGATGAGCTCAATAAAAGGCATATCCAAAAAGAAGGGAATAGAAATGAGTAAATTTTGGAGTTCCATGGTTAAGCGAACAGAACCATATATACCGGGGGAACAACTAAATGAGGAAAATATAATAAAATTAAATACGAATGAAAATCCTTATCCACCTTCTCCCGATGTTCTAAAATCAATTCAAAAAGAAATGGAGCATAAATTACAATTATATCCATCACCATCTGTTGATCATTTACGCCAAGCAATTGCGGCGCAACATGACGTAAAGAAGGAAAATATATTTGTGGGAAATGGATCTGATGAAGTATTAGCCTTTTCCTTTATGGCATTTTTTGAGCCAGGGAAAAAGATTCTCTTTCCAGAGATCACATATAGCTTTTATCCTGTTTACTCTAAATTATTTAATATACCGTTTGAAAAAATCCCATTAAATAGTGATTTCACTTTACCTAAAGAGGAATTTTTCCAATCAGAAGGTGGAGTGATATTCCCGAACCCAAATGCTCCAACTGGTGTTTATTTGTCCATTAGAGCTGTTGAGGAAATTGTGCAAAATAACCCTGGATGTGTCGTTGTTGTTGACGAAGCATATATTGATTTTGCTTCTGGTTCTGCTATTTCCCTGATCAATTCATACGATAATTTACTTGTTGTTCAAACGCTGTCAAAGTCTCGCTCTCTGGCTGGACTGCGGGTTGGCTTTGCACTAGGTAATGCAGCATTGATTCAAGCACTAACCCGAATAAAAGACTCTTTTAACTCCTATCCGATTGACCGATTAGCAATCGTAGGTGCAGAAGCTGCAATGCTGGATCACACTTATTTCAAACAAACAACCGAGCGAATTATTCAAACAAGAGAATGGGTTGCAAAGGAATTAAAAGATTATCATTTTCACGTCATTCCCTCTCAGGCGAATTTTCTTTTTGTCCGTCATAATGATCATCAGGCAAAAGATTTATACGAAAGGCTTAAACAAGAAGGTGTTGTGGTCCGTCATTTTGACAAAGATCCGATCGCTAATTATTTACGGATTACAATTGGTACCGATGAAGAAATGAAATTACTTTTCACAAAATTAGCTTTTATTCTAGATGAAGGGTGATTAAAGAGAAGCGCTTCTATTTTAGATCCCAAGTCTGCACAGTTGTTTTATGGATGGACTACGATAGTGGAATAAAAAACTATTTTCTTGTGGTCCAACTGGATTTGGCTGCTCATACCTTTGAAATCATAAAAAAATAGCAGGGGATTTGTACTGTATCCCAAAAGTTAGAGTGAAATCTAACTTTTGGGGTCACTTCCATATACCCTGCTATTTTTTATCCTGATTAAAATGCTAAATCTTACGTGGTCAATGTCTTTTCTTATTTACATCCTTCAAGAGAACTTTTTTGCAATCAAGGGGTTGCCTTTCCGCTTTATATTTTCTCTTTAATATCTGCTTTCTCTTTTAATTCTTCTGTTTTCTTTTGAATTGCCTTCCCCTTATTCTCTTGGGTAATTTGTGCTTTTAGTTGATCTTTTACTTCTTCAAATTTTGGTACGTCTTCGCCTTGTCCCTGTGCTTTGAACTGTTTATATTGGTCTTTTATTTCTTCGTCAGTTGGTTCAATATCCTTAAACTCTTTTTCTGCATATTCATTTAATTGTAGTTCAAAAGCCAATTGATCCTTCAATGTCTCTTCATCTAAGTGAAATTGTTTTAAAAAGGCTTTATACTGTTCCTCATCTTGTGACTTTAATTCTTCAATCTGTTTATCGACTTCCTTTTTAGGTACTTCTATTCCCTTGTTATCCACTTCCTGTTTAAGCAATTCTTGGCCTACCAGTGCCTCTAATGTTTGTTTTTTTAATTCTTTTTTATCCACTTTCTTTTGGCCCATTCCAGTCGCTTGCATTTTGATTTGCGGATAAATTGCATTATATTGATCACCTTTAACTTTTTCACCATTTATATGAAGGACAACTTTGTCATCCTTCACCTTTTCCTCGTCACTTATATCCAATTCTTGCATCGGTGCTTGTCCAGCAGTTTTCTCATCTTTTGTTTTATCGTCTTCTTTATCATCACCACATGCAGCTAAAATGACTGCAATACTGAGTGCTAAAGCTAACATCATTATTTTTTTCATATCCATTTACCCTCATTTCTTAACTTTGTCCTCTTAATTCAAACACATTTCCTATAGCAATAGCAAATAACTAAAAAGAGCTAAAATAGCCTAAAGCCTATTCTGACCGCATTTTCTGCGATACTTAACATTTGAATAACAAATAGCTCTAAATGTTCCTTACTTTTGCCACAGTCTTATCATAAAAGGGCAACCCGTCATTATACGGATTGCCCTTCATCGTTCATTAGTTATTTTAAACCTTCATCCACTTCTTTAATCATTTCTGACACGGACTCAAGTCCACCACCAGATAGATACCAGTAGTTCGGATCTAAATAAACAATATTATCATTTTTATATACCTTTGTTTTTTTCATCAACTCATTTTCAACGACCTGCTTAGCTGAAGATTCGCCTCCAATAACAGCTCCTCGGTCTATTACATATAGTAAATCAGGATCTTGCTCTGTTACATACTCAAATGAAACATTCATACCATGTGTAGAAGCTTCAATATTTTCATCTACAGCTGGAACACCGAATACATCATGAATAAGTCCAAATCTGGAGTTTGGCCCGTATGCGCTAATTTTATCATCATTCGCTAAAATAATAAGTGCCTTTTGATCACTTGATTCAGCCTTTTGTTTCAAATCGGCGATCGAATCCTCAATAGCTGCTAATTCCTTCTCAACCTCTTCTTCTTTATTAAAAATTTCTCCTATTGTTGCTAAATTTTCCTTAAATGAGTCCATATATCGTGTAGTATCTACCCCAAGATAAATGGTTGGTGCAATGTCTTTTAATTGATCATATAAATCTGATTGTCTTCCGGAAATGATAATTAGCCCTGGGTCAACCTCAGCAATTTTTTCAAAGTCCGGTTCCTTCAAGCTCCCAACATTTTCATAATCTTCACTTCCATATTTTTCTAAGTATGTTGGAATCGTCGCTTGTGGAACTCCTGTTACATCAATACCAAGTTGATCCAATGTATCTAACGTACCAAAATCAAAGACTACTACATTTTCCGGATTTTTTGGTACTTCCGTTTCACCAAGTTCATGTTTGACAGTAATAGTTTCTTTATCGGAGTCATCTTTACCTTTATCTTCATTCTTTTCCCCTGAAGCTCCGCAAGCAGAAATAAGTATCATGATAGCACTCAAAGCTAATAATAATGTGAATTTTTT
>NZ_JFBD01000068.1 GCF_000709085.1 Virgibacillus alimentarius
TTGCGTTTTCCGAGGATTTTCATGTCATTTTCGTATTTCTGTTTGCGGATTAAAAAGTCCTGGAATCGTTTGCGATATTGTTACGGTTCTTTACGCTCGGAACGAAGCTGCTTACGTTCACTTCCATCTTCATTTGCTTCCATTTGCGCAAACGATTAATCGTTTAGGGTTTCAAAATCTGGAATGTGGTGTTAAGCCATGTAGCGAAGAAATTAATTAGAGTCATATTCCATTTCATGCAAACAGGCGAATTATATAAAGAAGTTGTTTATACGTAATATTTTGACCGTTATAAAATACTAAAGTTTAACAAAAATACACAGCTTGATGATTAATTTTAAAATCATTAACCATCAAGCAAATTCCCAATAAAAATAGTATTAAATTTTGTCGCTAGCACTATTGACTTTATATAGTTAGTCTCTTTTTATTTTCATATTATATTTTTTTTGATACTCCACATACTAGCTTGTACAGATTATACAGAAAAGGAGGTGGAAGTTGGATGAAAAGAAAAATGAGATCAAGTAAAACAACAGATTCTATTTTTCCTCTAAAAGTCGATGAATTCGAGAAGATCTTACGGCGGAAATTTGAAAACAATCCCGATTTATTGCTATCTAAATATGAGCATAAGGGGAATAAGATGATTGTGTTTTCTATTCCCTATTTGGTTGCAGAGGAAAAAGCGGAAGATTTTATATTAAAACCCCTATTAAATAAGGACATTGAATGGACAAATGAAAATATTTTAAATGAGATCCCACTTGGAGAGAGCAAGACTTTTCAATCTTTAGAAAAAATACTAGATAACTTGCTGCTTGGTGGCGTCTTTATTTACATAGAGGGAGAAAATGAAGTAATTTCTTACTTACTTCTGAATAAAGAAAAGAGGAATCTTGAAAAAGCAGAAACAGAATCGCTTGTACTTGGCCCAAGACTCGCTTTTACTGAATCGCTTTTTACAAACTTAAATATTGTACGTTTTAGAATCAGGTCTACCGATTTGGTGCTGGAAAAAATAACGATCGGTAAAACCATTCCACGCGAAGTTCGTTTAATTTATATGAAATCAATCGCGAATGAAGAAGATGTTAATACCATGCGCCAAAGACTCCTAGATTTAGATGTAGATGAAATCGAGGATAGTGTCATTTTAAAACAATATCTAGAAGACTCATCAACAAATTTATTCCCGCAATTCGAATCAACGGAATTGCCGGATCGTCTTACATATGGAGTAACAAAAGGAAAAATTGGTGTACTAGTTGAGAATAGTCCCATGGCAATTGTAGCGCCTGCTAATTTATTCAGTTTCCTCGAATCAACAGAGGATTTATATATGCGTTGGCATGAGGGGACTTTTTTACGATTATTGCGCATTGTAGCTTTGTTCTTTTCCTTTATAATAACACCTCTCTATGTAGCTGTGGCAACATATCAATTTGGATTAATTCCAACCCAATTGCTCATTTCTTTAGGAGAGTCAAGGGCCCAGGTTCCTTTTCCCCCGCTACTTGAAGCTTTAATTCTCGAATTTTTGATGGAATTATTAAGGGAAGCGGGTGCGAGACTTCCAACAAAAGTTGGACAAACAATGGGGATTGTAGGAGGAATAGTTATTGGTCAAGCAGCAGTCGAAGCTGGAATAACCAGTAATATTTTAATTATTGTTGTCGCAATGAGTGCGCTTGCATCGTTTACTTCACCAAGTTATTTTATTGGAACAACAGTACGTGTGATTCGTTTCCCTCTAATTCTCCTGGCGGGACTTTTTGGGATTCTTGGGATTATTTTTGGTTTGAGTTTTTTAACCATCCATTTAATTCGGCTCACATCACTTGGGCGACCCTATCTTTTACCCTTATATCCGCTACATGTAAGAGATTTTAACAAAGTATTTTACCGCACACCAATTAGCTATAAAAATAAGCTTGCAAAGGCCTATCAGCCTAAAAGACTTATTCGTTTTCCTAGGGAAGAAGCCGCTAAAAAACAAGATATTGATGAGTAGGTGATAGGGTGAATATTAATGTCAATGTAAAGCCTCAACAGAAAATACGAGCTTTTTATTTATTTTTTATTATTTATGAATTACAAATAGGAGTTGGGGTTCTTGGAATTTCTAATTATATTTATCAAGATGCAAAGCAGGACGCATGGATATCTATATTGATAAGCTTCATTTTAATGCTGATTGTAACATCATGCATGATCATGATTTTAAGACAGTATGATAATGCGGATATTTTGGGTATACAAATAGATGTGTTTGGTGCTTGGGTTGGAAAATTTCTTGGAACCGTTTATGTGATTTATTTTGGAGCCAGTCTAATTTCCATTATGTTAACCTATATCGAAGTTATTCAAGTTTTTCTATATCCTACAATACCTTCTTATGTAGTTGGTTTACTGTTACTCTTTTTAACAATATACACCGTCTTAGGCGGTTTTAGAGCGGTTGTAGGAATAGCTTTTATATTTTTATTTTTAACTCAATGGCTATTATTATTATTATATGATCCGATCTCAAAAATTGAATGGAATCACTATCTACCATTATTTGAAGCTTCTCTTCCTGAATTAATAAGGGGAGCAAAAACTACGACATACACACTTTCTGGCTTTGAAATTCTATTTTTTATATATCCATTTGTTGACAATAAAGAAAAGATAAAGATGCCAGTTTTTTTAGCACTTTTCTATACAACACTCGTTTTGCTCGTAAGTACAATTACAGTAATTGGCTATTTTAATCCATTGAGTTTAGAAGACATCACATGGTCCTTATTAACGCTATTTAAAAACGTTTCTTTTTCTTTTATCGAACGTCTTGACTATATCGTAGTTGCTGAATGGATGATGGTTGTGGTTCCTAACGTTGCTCTCTTAATGTGGGGAATTACTTATAGTGTGAAACGATTGTATAAAATTCGGCAAAAAACCACATTGTATACATCATCCATCATCACATTAATCGTTGTTATTCTTATTAAACATGATATATATATCCAAAAATTGACCGATATTGTGTCACAAATAGGCTTTTGGCTTATATTTATTTATCCGCTTGTATTACTGCCAATTGTTCTCATGAAAAAGATGGCAAAAAAAGGAAGTGTAAAATAATGAAAAAACATCTTGTTTTTCTGTTCCTTTTTATGTTCATTCTTAGTAGTTGTATCCCTACCCGTGAAATCGAAAAACTTGGCATTATAAACACACGAGGCGTGGATAAGCTGGATGACAATCAAATTAAGTCAACTTTAATGATTTTCCGCTTTTCTGCTCAAGCAAATGAATATACTGCTATCGTCTCAGGTAAAGGAAACACAATTAAGGGAGCTACTGAAAATGCAAATTTAGAAACCGATTTTCGCCTAATCCCGTTCAAAATTCAATTAGAAGTTTACGGAAACGAAACTGCCAAAAAAGGGATATTGCCTTTTATAGACACATTATACCGCGATGCTGCTTTACCTGATTCCGTATATTTATCCATTACGAATAAATCAGCTAACGAATTACTCATGAGTGGGACGGAAAATTCAAATATGAATATAGGTCAATATTTACATGGACTTATTGAAGAGAATTCAAACGATCATCAATTTCCCAGAGTGGATTTACACGAATTTTTAAGAACCTTTTATAACGTAGGGAAGGATCCTATCTTGCCTTTATTTGACGCCACTGAGGGGGTTCCAAAAATCACGTCCATTGCAATCATGCAAGATGACAGGTATATTGGAAACATTCCTGCTGATAATAAAATATTTTTTAATTTACTTTTAAATAATGTCGAAGATCAAAAATTAGAATTAACACTTCCTATCGAACCACTTAAAAGCTATTTAGATAAAGAGGAAAATATAAAGATTGATAAGGATACCGTTAATACGGCATTTAATATCATTAAAGGATCTAGCAAAACAACCTTAATCGATCGTGAAAATGGAACCTTTCAAACCGATATAAAACTAAATTTAGAACTACTAGAGACGACCGAACAAATTAGAATAAAAAATATGAAAATAACCCGTTTATTTGAAAAAGAGGTTGAAAAAGCAATAAAAACTCGCTATAAAAAAATATTGAACCAACTACAAGAATATAATGCAGATTCGTTTGGATATGGAGCGATATACCGCACTAAAACAGCTAATGGTGAATTAGAGCGGTCAGAATGGAGAAAGAAGTTTCCTGAAATTAACGTAAAATTTAATGTAGATGCTAATATTAACAGACATGGTTCAGTAGACTAATGGAAGGACTTTCTTGTTCCGCAGCAAAACCCAGTTGAAGCGCAATTCAACTGGGTTTTGCTTATTTATTCATAATCTCGTCTGGATGCGAACCAATGCGAAACCCTTCATCCATTCCGTCTATTTGTTTCATATCTTCAGGGCTTAACTCAAAATCAAACACAGCCATATTTTCTGCTTGTCTTTTTGCTTTCGTTGATTTTGGTATAACAATAAAGTCATGCTGGATATGCCATCTAATCATAATTTGAGCAACTGTTTTATCATATTTTTTGGCAAGCTTTTCTAATACAACGTCATCCAAATACCTAGCACGTCCCAGCGGTGACCAAGACTCAACAGCTATATCATTCTCCCTGCAAAATTCCACGGTTTGCTTTTGTATTAATTTAGGGTGTAGTTCTATTTGATTAACAACCGGTTTTATTTTTGCATCAGTCAACAACGTTTGTAGATGATGATCAAGAAAATTGCTGACACCAATTGCTTTCACTCGGCCATCCTTATATAATTTTTCAAGTGCTTTCCACGTTTCAGGAAAAATTTCCGGAATGGGCCAATGGATTAAATATAAATCCACGTAATCCATATTTAATTTTTCCATACTTTTTTCAAACGCCTGAAGTGTACGGTCATAGCCATGATCATCATTCCATACTTTAGTTGTGATGAATAATTTTTCTCTTGGAATACCGGAATCTTTAATAGCTTTTCCTACACCATTCTCATTTTCATAGTAGCTTGCTGTATCAATATGACGGTACCCCGCTTTTAAAGCAGAAGAGACTGTTTGGTATACATCTTCAGGCGGAACTTTGTATACACCTAAACCGAGCTGGGGAACTGAAACGCCATTATATAATGTTTTTAGTGGTATGTTTGTCATCATCATTTCCTCCTCCATATCATGCTTACCTTCATTTTAAAATAGATGATTAGAAAATGATACTATCGTGACTTTTCAAAATGTTTTTTGTTGTTGAAGATGGATCCTTACAAATAAATATTGCTTCTTTTACATAAGATTGATATTGTACAATAATTCAGATCATGAACTATTCATTTAGTGAACTATAATCCGGGGGTGTTTATATGCAATTGGAAGAACTCGTTGAACGGTACCAAACAGCCATGAACACGGTTTATCGAAGTGTGAATAATATTCTGAAGGAAAAAGTCCATTCAGATATTACAACAGATCAATTCTCTATCTTGCAATATATTCATAATCATGAACAATGCACAAGCACAGATATTGCACAAGCCTTTGGAGTCGGGAAAAGTGCTGTCACTGCGCTAATTAATCGATTATTTGATAAAGGTCTCATCGAACGAAAACGGGATCAAAAAGATCGAAGAAATGTTTATTTAAATGTAAACAAAAAAGGGATAGATCTTGTGAAATACACGGAGCGTGCCCTTTATTCCGACATTGGCCTATATTTAGAACACTTTGATAAACATGAAATTCAATCATTTATAGAATCCTTAGAAAAACTGGCAAACTTAATGAGTAATTAGAGAGGGATATAAAATGAAACAAATTATTCGATTTCGGTGGCTTATTGCTGCGCTGTGGATCGTGGTTACTGCTGCGCTATTTATTTTATCACCAAATTTACAGGACTTGGTTGCAAAAAAAGGACAAATTACCGTCCCTGATGGCTATCCCTCAGTGGAAGCACAGGAACTGCTCAACAAGATGTCTGATGACGATAATGAGAATACGACAAGTGCCGTCCTTGTTTTCCATGATGATGATGGCATAAACAAAAAGGGAAAAGAAGACGTAAAAGAAGCAATTGATCAGCTCGAAAAAAATAAGAAAAAACTCGGACTAAAGGAAATATTAGCATTTACTGAAGATAAAGCTATTGAAGAACAAACAGTATCTGAAGATGGAACGACGATTTTAGTTCCCTTAGAAGTATCCATAGAAAATCAAGAAGTGGTAGAATCTCGTGATAAAATATATGAAACAGTTGAAAATACCGAAGTTGATCATTATTTAACTGGTGAAGAATACATTAACCAGGATATTACGAAAAACTCGGAAGAAGGCTTAAAGCGCACCGAAGTAATTACGGTTGCGTTAATTATCATTATTTTATTTGTCGTTTTTAAATCTATTATCGCACCACTTATCCCATTACTGACTGTAGGAATCAGTTACTTGGCAGCTCAAGGTATTGTTTCTATTTTAGCGGATACCGTCAATTTTCCATTATCTACTTTCACACAAATTTTTATGGTTGCAGTAATGTTTGGTATAGGAACGGATTATTGTATTTTGCTAATTAGTCGATTTAAAGAAGAAATGGATCGTCACGACTCCATTCAGGAAGCTGTTATAACGACTTATAAATCAGGCGGAAAAACGGTTTTCTATGCTGGTTTAGCAGTATTAGTCGGATTTTCAACCATCGGATTGTCTACATTTTCACTTTATCAATCTGCAGTCGCTGTCGCTATTGGTGTCGCAGTTGTATTAATTGCATTAACAACACTCGTCCCATTTTTCTTAGTCTTACTTGGGAAAAAGCTCTTTTGGCCATTTGATAAAAATGTTGCTCATAAGGAAAGTGGTATTTGGGGAACGGCAGGCACATTTGCATGGGCTCGCCCTGTAATTGCCTTACTTATCGTAGCCGTTATAACGGTCCCTGCACTGCTTACCTTTCATGGCGATAAATCGTATGATTCCTTAGCTGAAATTGGGGATGATTATGGATCTGTAAAAGCATTTAATTGGATTGCTGATAGTTTTGGTCCAGGCCAATCTATGCCAACCACTGTTGTTATGGAAACTGATAAAACGATTGATTCTACAAAGGAATACCAGGAAATTGAAACCATTTCTGTGGAAATTGCAAAAATGGATGGCGTTGGTCAGGTTCGTAGTGCAACAAGACCTGCTGGGGAAGTAATTGATGATTTTCTTGTCCAAAACCAAACAGAAATATTAGCTGATGGTATTGATGAAAGTACAAATGGATTAAAAGAAATTCAAAATGGTTTGCAAAAAGCGGCAGATGAACTAGAAGATGCACCATCTGAAATGAAAGATGCTAAAAATGGTGTCGATGAATTAATGCAAGGTACACAGGATGCAAAGAATGGAATTGGCGAACTTAGTGATGCTTGAAAGAAATTCAAAACGGGATTCAGTCCGGTTCTAAAGGTGCTGAAGAAATAAAAACAAACTTGCAGACGATTAAAAACAACCTGGATGATACAATTGCCACTAACAAAAAATTGTTGGCAGGTTATAAAAAATTTACAGAAAATGTCAAAGGTGCCGGAGCTGAATTAGAAGATGATGATAATAAAAAACAGTTAGCTAGCATCGAGCAGCAAATTAAAGATATGAATACCGCCTTATTAGGAGCGAAAGAAAATATTGAGAAGATGTTTAAAACAGCACTAGAATCTAACCCTGAATTAGAAGGAAACCAAAACTTCCAGGAAGCATACGGTACTGCAAAAGGTCAAATTGAAGGTGTAATGGGTGGACTGGAAGAAGCTGAGAATCAGTTAAATAAAATTAAAAATTTATCAAAAAGTGCACAAGATTTATTTCAAAAACAAATTCTTTCTCCACTACAAGAATTAAACAATGGTTTTAGTGATACAATCGCGGGCCAAGAACAGCTTTCCAGCGGAATTGGAGAGCTGATAAGCGGTATTAAAGAACTGCAATCTGGTTTAAACCAAGCAGCAAATGGCCAAGGGAAAGTCGTAAATAATGTCTCTAGCTTGCAAGAAGGATTATCACAAATCTACGGTGGACAAAAAGAGCTAAAAACGGCTTTTGCAGATATGCAAAATCAAATTGGAGATTTAACAAGTGGTTTAAATGACGCAACGGATGGATTAGGAGAAATTCATGACGGTTTAACGGAAGTCGAACGTTATCTAGGAGATTTTGACGTTGATCCCAATAATCCGGCCGTCGTTATACCGAAAGAAGCTTTAAAAGATGACGCTTTTATGGAAGGAACAAAACCGTATATTTCAGATAACAAAAACATCGCGAAATTTGAGGTTGTCTTAACACATAGTCCTTATTCAACAGAAGCGATTCAAATGATGGACCAAATTCAGGATAAAATTAATGATGTTAAAAAGGATACAATATTTGCAAAAAGCGATCCTAAATTAGGAGGAATCAGCAGCACGAATAATGATTTACAAAATATCTCGGATGCTGATTATAATAGAACCGTATTCTTAATGGTTGGTGGCAATTATTTTAGTTGTTTTACTAAGATCATTCGTTATGCCATTATGGGAGTGTAATATTAACCTACTTCACATCGATGGCCTTCGCTGAGCTTATATTTGTAAATATCCTTGAACATGATGGCCTAACATGGGCTATTCCGTTCTTCTCCTTTGTTATGCTCATGGCGTTAGGAATAGACTACAGTATCTTTTTAATGGATCGATTTAATGAAAATAAAGGCGGAGATGTAAAAGAAGGGCTTTTGTCCGCAATGAAAAATATGGGTACAGTCATTATCTCTGCTGCAGTTATTTTAGGTGGTACATTTGGAGCAATGCTGCCATCTGGCGTTTTGTCTTTATTACAAATAGCCACCGTCGTATTAATAGGTCTATTTCTGTATGGCTTTGTCATCTTACCACTATTCGTGCCAGTCATGGTTCGTCTTTTTGGCAAAGTAAACTGGTGGCCATTTTTGAAGAATAAAGATAAAGGAATGAAATAAGGTCTATCACAAAAGAGTGTCCCCAAAAATGGTGGGCACTCTTTTTTTGTTTACTCAGTCCTCCCATTTATTCATCACTCTGGAATTAGTCTATTTTAAAAAAACTGCCCTAAAAATGGACAGTCTTCTTCATATCTATTTACCTGTTTCTTTAATAATTTCGATAACTCGATCTCGAGCCTTCTCGCTTTTGTAATTTTTCATGGTATCGATCATTAATGAGGCATATTCTTTCAATTGAGTCAGTTCTTGCACGAGTTTTTCTTCTGTTAACAACTCTTCCTCAATAATTCGGGCGTATCTTTTCTCCGCAAACGATTTAGCGTTAACAATTTGATCCCCCCTACTCGCTTCTATCGATAATGGAATTAGAAGCATTGGTATTCGAAGTGACAAAAATTCAAAAATAGCATTTGCACCTGCACGAGATAATACAAAATCTGTGGCAGCAAAAATATCTTTTAATTCGTCATGTACAAATTCAAATTGAATATATCCTTTCCGGTCAAAGGTAGCGTCTATTTTTCCTTCTCCGCAAATATGTACGATTTGAAAGAGTGACAATAACCTATCCAAACTTCCTCGCACTGTTTCGTTGATTTTTTGAGAACCACCGCTTCCTCCCATAATGAGCAGAACAGGTTTTTCCTTTGTGAAACCACACATTTTAAGTCCCTTTTCTTTTTTTCCTTCAAAAAGCTCTTCACGGATTACAGCCCCTACATACTCCGCCTTTTTCTCTGGAAGATAATTCATCGTCTCAGGAAATGTTGCTAATATTTTTTTTGAAAATGGAATAGCGATCTTATTAGCCAAACCTGGTGTATAATCGGACTCGTGGATCACTGCAGGAATCCCGCGCAGTCTTGCTGCAAGTACTACTGGAACAGACACAAACCCCCCTTTTGAAAAAATGATCGCTGGCTTGCGTTTGCCAATGATATGCCAAGCCTGCATCGTCCCTTTTAACACTTTAAAAGGGTCTTTTAAATTCTCCGCGGACATATAACGGCGTAATTTCCCAGTAGAAATTGGATAGTATGTGACACCATTAAGTTGTTCAATTAATTTACGTTCAATCCCATTGGCAGATCCAATATAGTCAATTTCCCATCCTTCTTTTTGGAAAACCGGGATTAGGGCTAAATTTACGATAACATGACCTGCGGTTCCGCCTCCGGTAAAGAGTATACGCTTATTTTTCATCTGTCTATGACACTTTCCTCTCATTCGTATATACTGATATAATGGTTTTCATCATCTCTTTTATCGTAATAGAAAACGAGATAAAAAGGAAGGATATTATGCAAGAAACAAATACACTAAAAGAAAAACTAAAGCTGTTTTCCATTATATTAATTCCTATTCTCATTACGCAAGTAAGTATGTATTTAATGAATTTTTTTGATACCGTTATGTCCGGGCGTGTTAGTGCGCAGGATTTAGCTGGTGTAGCGATAGGTTCCAGCCTCTGGGTCCCTGTTTTTACAGGAGTAAATGGTATTATGCTTGCCATTACACCAATTATTGGACAATTAATTGGTGCCAATAAAAACAAAGAAGTCCCTAAAAAAGTACAGCAAGGCATTTATTTAGCGATCACGATCGCAATCTTTATATTTTTAGCTGGTGCATTAGCACTCAAACCAATTTTAAACTTCATGGATCTAGAGGATAGTGTCCGACATATTGCAGCGTTTTATTTAATAACACTAATCACAGGAATTATACCATTATTTATATTTAATACATTGCGCTCTTTTATCGATGCCATGGGACAGACTCGTATTTCCATGATGATTATTTTAATTACTTTGCCACTAAATGTCCTGTTTAATTATATTTTTATTTTCGGGAAATTTGGGGTTCCTGCACTTGGAGGAATTGGATCCGGTGTAGCAACGTCTGTTACTTACTGGGTTAGTTGTATAATAGCTTTAGCCGTTATACATAAAATAAATCCATTTCGTCGCTTTCATGTATTTTCTAACTGGGTAAAACCTTCTTTAAAAGCTTGGCTTGAACAACTCAAAATTGGTATTCCAATTGGCTTAGCCATTTTTTTTGAAACAAGTATATTTTCGGCCGTAACATTATTTATGAGTGTATACAATACAAACACGATTGCCGCACACCAGGCTGCAATGAATTTCGCAACTCTACTCTATATGATACCTTTAAGTGTGGGGATGGCTCTAACGATTGCCATTGCATTTGAAATCGGTGCTAAACGCTATAAAGATGCGCGTACATATGGATACATTGGGATTAGCGGAGGTATTTTTATCGCTGTCTTTGCCGGCCTAATATTATATCTATTCAGTGGTTCTGTTGCTTCGCTCTATAATAGCAATCCAAATGTTATCGCGCTAACAAAACAATTTATTTACTTTGCTATTTTTTATCAGCTTGCTGATGCATTTGGTGCACCAATTCAAGGGGCCTTGCGCGGATACAAGGATGTAAATGTAACATTGATTGTTGCACTCGTCTCATACTGGGGAATCGGGCTTCCGACCGGATGGCTTCTTGCTAATTTTACAGCTTTGGAGCCATTTGGCTATTGGGTAGGTCTGATTACCGGATTAACCTGTGGAGCTGTCGCATTAATTATCCGTTTACTTTCGTTGCATAAAAAATATCGTACTAGATAAAAAACTCATCAACAGCTTGATGAGTTTTTTATCTCTATAAGAATATACCGACTACCGTTGCGGAAAGAATGGATGCGAGTGTAGCTCCAATAAGAAGCTTCATACCAAATTTAGAAACACTTACTGCTTTTTCACTATCAATTCCTTTTACTGTCCCAGCAATGATTCCAATTGATGAGAAATTGGCAAAGCTTGTTAAAAATACGGATACAATTCCTACTGTTTTTTCAGACATAGCATCTAACATCCCCTGAAATTCAAGCATTGCTACAAATTCATTTGTTACAATCTTGGTTCCCATAACAGAACCAGCTTGAATTAGTTCACCAGGTGAGATCCCCATTAAAAATCCAATTGGAGCAAGAATATAACCTAGAATCTCTTGCAGTGTTACTCCTGCAAAAATTAATTGAATGAACCAATTGACTAGTTCTAGCGAGGCAATGAATGCAATTAACATAGCTCCAACAATTAATGCTATTTTACCACCCTCCAAAGCTCCATTCCCCATCGCTTCAAAAATACTTTTGTCATTGGTAACATTTTTAACATCAACATGATCCTCTTCCTTTGGAACTTTAATTGGCGCAATAATAGACGCAACCATTAAAGCACTCAACATGTTCAGAGGCAATGCCATTAGAACGTAATTAGGTGGCAACATTTGCAAATAGGCACCTACAATTGATGCTGATACAGACCCCATTGCTGAAGCACTTACAATGTAAAGACGATTGTCATTTAAATGGTGGAACTGTGTTTTTATGGCAATCAATGCTTCAGATTGTCCAAAGAAAATACTATTTACACCATTAAATGATTCTACCTTGGGCAGACCAGTAATTTTTGAAATAATACTTCCGATAAATTTGATAATGGTAGGAAGAATTTTCAAATACGTAAGCACGGATAAAAGCGTCGCGAAAAAAATAATTAAGAGTAGTACATCAAAGAAGAAAACCCCTCCTTCTCCGACTTCAACACCACCTACTACAAAGTTGACTCCTTCTGTTCCAAACTCATTCAGTTTATTAAACCCTGCTGATATTCCGTTTATGATTGTTTGTCCAATTGTAGTAGAGAACATAAACCATGTTAATAAAAATTGGGCAGTTAACATCACAATAATGCCTTTATAATTAATATTCTTTTTATCATTAGACATTAAAAATGCAATACCAAAAACAACAATAATTGCTAATACCCCTAAGAATTTTGTCACACTGCTACCTCCCTATATCCCTATATTTTTTATACAATTTTCTGCAAATACTTACATTATTCAATGCACACAAGTGATTTTATCAGCTTGTCAGACGTCATGCAATACCATAGTACCGATATTTTTTCTCATACTTATTTAGCTATTCCCTGAACAGTTATATTTTAACAAAAACGACTTAGCCAAAATGTTTGCTAAGTCGTTTACATGATCTAATGAGCTGGGAAATAAATCATCTGTAATACAAAAATAATGCCGAACACGTACAGGATCCAGTGTACTTCTTTTCCTTTTCCAGTCACTAACTTTAGCAATGGATAGGTTATAAATCCGATTGCAATTCCTGTAGCTATACTTGATGTTAAAGGCATCGTAAGGATAATAGCAAAAGCAGGAAATGCCTCATCAAATGTTCTCCAATCAATGCGAGATAGTCCCTCCATCATGAAGCTTCCAACAATAATAAGTACTGGTGCCGTAATCGCAGGCACATTTGCAATTGCACTAATTATTGGTGTAAAGAAAATGGAAAGTGCAAATAAACCAGCAACTACGATAGAAGTTAACCCAGTTCTACCACCTGCTGCAACCCCTGAAGTTGATTCAACATAGGCGGAAGATGGACTTGTTCCAAACATTGATCCGACCGTTGTTGCAGTTGCATCTGCAAGCAAAGCAGTTTTAGCCCGTGGAAACTGGCCATTTTTCATAAATCCAGCCTGCTCCGCAACACCAACCATTGTTCCTGTTGTATCAAATATCGTCACTAATAAAAAGGCAAATACAACAGTATATAATCCATTTGTAAATACTCCTCCGATATCTAAATCAAAAAATACAGGGGCTGGCGGAGCAGATAGCAATCCTGTAAATTCTAATTGTCCTGTAAAAAATCCAATGATTCCAGTAGCGATCATTCCTAAAAATAAAGCACCCTTAACATTCCATGCCAATAATAGCAGTGTAATAAATAAACCTGCTATTGTTAATAACGTGGTAGGTTCATGCAGATCTCCAAATCCGACCATATTGGCCTCATTTGGGATTACAATACCGGACATCCTTAAACCTAAAAAGGCAATGAATAAACCTAATCCTGACGTAATTCCGAACTTTAAAGAAGCAGGAATTGCACCAATTAATGTTTCTCTTAATGTGGTAAAACTTAATAAGATAAAAAGGACACCTGCTAAAAATACAGTTCCAAACACAACTTGATAAGATAAACCTTGTGTTGCAACCACACTTGCAAAATAAGCATTCATTCCCATACCAGGTGCAATCGCAATTGGGTAATTTGCAAACAAAGCCATAAATACAGTACCAACAACAGTTGAAATAATAGTAGCCATAAATACTTGATCAAATGGTACTCCTGCAGAAGAAAGTATAGTCGGATTCACTACTATAATATATACCATTGTAAGAAAAGTCGTTATCCCTGCAACCACCTCAGTTCGGATATTTGTGTTGTTTTGTTTGAATTTAAACATTTTATTCAAAATTGGCACCCATCTTTCCGAATAATTATAGTAACAAATACTATAATATTCGTTTTTATAAGTAATTGCAATGGATGTAAGATATTTTTAATAAATTTTAATACAAAATAGGAAGAGTAAATCTACAGTACGTTTAATATGAAATAAAAAATCCCTACACCGCAAACAGTGTAGAGATTTTTTTATATTTTATCCTTCTAATAACAGATCATATGGATCTTCAAGTAATTGCTTGATGCGTACAAGGAATTTTACTGCATCTTTACCATCAACAATACGATGGTCATAAGATAGTGCTAAATACATCATTGGACGGACTTCAATGGAATCATCCGGCATAACCATCGGACGCTTTTGAATATTGTGCATACCCAAAATAGCAACTTGAGGTGCATTTAAGATTGGTGTAGACAACATAGATCCAAAAGTTCCGCCATTTGTAATTGTAAATGTACCGCCTTGGAGGTCATTCAATCCTAATTTATTCTCTCGTGCTTTTTCAGCTAGATTTCCGATTTCACGCTCTACTCCGGCAAAATCTAACTTATCTGCATCACGAACAACTGGAACAACTAAACCTTCCTCTGCAGATACTGCAATACCAATGTCATAGAATTTTTTCAAGACAAGCTCTTTCCCTTGGATTTCCGCATTTAAGTATGGAAATTCTTTCAAGGCTCCAATAGCAGCTTTTGTAAAGAATGACATAAAACCTAATTTTACACCATGCTTTTCAAGAAATTTCTCTTTTCTTTCACTGCGGAGTTTCATAACAGCAGTCAAATCTACTTCATTAAACGTTGTTAACATTGCTGATTCATGCTGTACTTCAACAAGACGATTAGCGATTGTTTGACGACGACGTGACATTTTTACACGTTCTACTGGTTTATCAAACTCAGTTTTTTCTTGTTGCTTAGGTGCTTCTTTTTTCGCTGATTTCTCAGCTTTTTTCTCCGATTCGCCTTTTGCAGCTGCTTCTACATCTTCAGGGCGAATACGGCCTAATGGATCATTTGCACGAATTGAACCTAAATCAATATTTAATTCACGCGCACGTTTTCTTGCTGCAGGTGATGCTACTACATCCTGTGTGTTATTACTAGTTTCTGCTGCAGGTTCTTCTTGCTTTTCTTCTTTTTTCGCTGGTGCTTCCTTTTGTTTCGTTTCTTCTTTCGGTTTTTCTTTTTCCTCTGAAGGAGCTTCTCCCGCCTCGGCATTTTCGTCTACTTTTCCGATGATGTCACCTACTTCAACATCATCGCCCTCTTCACTAAGGATCTCGGTTAAAACGCCTGCATGATCGGAATTCACTTCAACATTTACTTTATCTGTCTCCAACTCGACAACAGGGTCACCTTTTTCGACTTTATCGCCCTTTTTTACAAGCCACTGAGCGATGGTACCTTCTGTAATAGATTCAGCAAGTTCTGGAACTCTAATTTCTTTCACTGCTATGTCCTCCTTTAGACGGGTTAATTGCTTCTTGTACGATTGCATTTTGTTCGTATTTATGAACATTTGGTTCTCCAACTGCTGGTGATGAACGGTCCGGACGACCTACATAACGTATAGACTGTCCTTCTTTTAATAAATCTCTTAAATAATCATCTACAAAATTCCAGCTTCCCATGTTCTTCGGCTCCTCTTGGACCCAAACAATTTCTTCTAAATTTGGCAGTTCTTTTAATTCTTTTTCTAGCTGTTTTTCAGGGAATGGATAGATTTGCTCTAGTCGTAAAGCACGTAACCATTCAAAGTTATTCTCAGAGTTTTCAATTGCCTCTTCAATGTCTACCATTATTTTACCACTGCCAATTAATAGGCGCTTTGCATTTTTCTTACTTACTTTTAAATTTGGTTGTTGTCTTAAAGGCTCAAATTTTCCATTTGTAAATTCTTCTGCAGCTGATGCAACACGGGCATTACGCAGTAGGCTTTTTGGAGTCATCAGGATGAGTGGTCTTGCTTCCTCACGTCCACGCATTGCAGCTTGTCTGCGAATTAAGTGGAAAAACTGAGCTGATGATGTAACATTTGCTACAATCCAGTTATTTTCTGCAGCCATTTGTAAGAAACGTTCAAGTCTTGCGCTTGAATGTTCTGGACCCTGACCTTCATAACCATGAGGCAAGAGCATTACCATATTTGATTTTTCTCCCCATTTAGCACGGGCTGAAGAAATAAACTGGTCAAAAATTACTTGGCCTGCATTCGCAAAATCCCCAAATTGCGCTTCCCAAATTACCAATGTGTTTGGTGAATGAACACTGTAACCATACTCATATCCAAGTACACCTGCTTCTGAAAGCGGGCTGTTGCGAATATCAAACGATGCCTTTACTTCGTCTAAACCATGCATAATGCAGTATGTGTCATCTTTTTCAACATCATGTAAAACAGCATGTCGATGTGCAAAAGTGCCTCGTTCAGAGTCTTGACCTGTCAAACGAATTGGTATTCCGTCTTGTAAAATAGAAGCATATGTTAAAGCTTCTCCTGCACCCCAATCTGCTTTATTGCCTTCTTCTAATACATTTTCTCTTCGTTTTAGAATTTTCTCAAGCTTTTTGAAACCAGTAAAGCCTTCTGGACGTTGTAACATTCCAGCATTCAGTGCTTTCAAGTCTTTTAATGGGACAGCAGTTTCAAACTGACTTAAACCATTAGTCAAAGCCTTAGGCATACTTTTTGCTTCTGCTTCACCCGTCTCATTTTCCTTCATATTATCATAGATTTCACGTAAAGTACTCTCTGTCTTATCCTTTAATTTAGGCAATTCATTTTCATCAATTATTTTATCCTCTTGCAACTTCTCAGCAAATACTTGTGAAACTGTAGGGTGTTTATCAATTTCTTTATATAACTTTGGTTGTGTTGTTCTTGGTTCATCCATCTCATTGTGTCCATAGCGACGGTATCCAACTAAATCAATCAGAAAGTCTTTATGGAATTTTTTACGATATTCATAAGCGATCGTTGCAGCAGAAATACAAGCTAATGGATCGTCTGCATTCACATGGATAATTGGAATCTCAAATCCTTTGGCTAGGTCACTCGCGTATCTGGTAGATCTGCCATCTTTTTGATTTGTTGTGTATCCAACAAGGTTATTGGCAATCAGATGTACGGTTCCTCCTGTTCGATATCCAGGCAGTCCACTTAAATTTAACGTTTCTGCTACGACACCTTCACCAATAAAAGCTGCATCTCCATGTATTAATACCCCAAATGCTTTGTTTAAATCTTGTTTTGGATATCCTTTTTCTGACCGGTCATCTTGTGCAGCACGAGTAAATCCTTGCACGACCGGATTAACAAACTCCAAATGCGAAGGATTATGTGCTAAGGTAATATGAGTTGTAGCCTCTTCGCTATCTTTTACTTTCGTACTAGCACCGAAATGGTATTTAACATCTCCAGTCCATCCATAATTAATTCCCATGGAACCTTCTGAAGGGATTAATTCCTTATTAGGAGAATGATGAAACTCAGAGAAAATTTTGTCATATGGTTTTCCTAGTACATGGGCTAAAACACTTAATCTTCCACGATGAGCCATTCCCATCATAATATTATCAATTTTATCAGAAGTCGCATGCTTTACAATCTGGTCAAGAATTGGAACCATTACTTCAAGACCCTCAATGGAAAAGCGCTTCTGACCGACAAAGGTTTTTTGTAAGAAACTTTCAAACCCTTCTACATGGGCAAGACGTTCCAATAATTGCTTTTTCCCTGCATCCGATACGTCCAAGTAAAGATTTTCAGATTCAATTCTTTCTAATAGCCATTTTCGCTCTTCATCATTATTAACATGATCATATTCAAAAGAAATTTTTCCGGTATAACGTTTCTTTAAATATTGGATTACATCGTAACCATTTTCAACATTAGCTGGTGCATTTTCCCACAGCCATGTGGCAGGGATATTTTGTAAACTTTCTTTCGTTAGACCGTAAGATTTCGGATCTACTAATTCTGTTTCACTTTTTTTTTAAGCCTACAGGATAGATATCTGCATCCAAATGACCGAAACGACGAATAGCCTCAACAAATTTCATCGCTGAGGTTAATGTTTTGACATCATTTATAGAAGTTTCTCTATGCATTGATTGTCCATGATTTGATTGATGCAACCAAGTAGGAGCACCATATTGGTCAAACATTTCTTTAATAGAAGGATCAACAGATTCGGGATCCTCTTTGTACAAGTCATATTGTTCTTCTACATAACCCATGTTGGGACCATGAAATTCTCCCCAGAATCCTTGATTAGATTCTTCAAACTGCGCCACGTCTTATACCCCCATTAGAAGTTAGCATTCTCCGTTATTTTAACGGTTTTTTTAATACCCATGGACTATTATAGTCCTGACGGATAACTTCATCAACTAATATACTCCATTTTCCGCCATGATACAACATGAAGATAGCGATTATGCGAATAATTATAAATGTGAATATTCACTCAATTATATTTCCTTATCCCGCGCTTCACAATTTCAATCATTTTATGTATAATGGGTTACAATATTAAGTATGTACTTACGTATCTTTTCACTTCATGGATACATAGGTAAAGGAGGATCACATTCATGAAATTGGCATTATTAATGGGAGTTATCGTTGTATTTACTGCATCTTGCTTAACCTCTGCTTATGAGTCTAAACCGGGAATTCCTAAAAATAATCAGTAATATGAAAGACTGAGACGATAAAAACCGTTATGCGATGTATTGCATGACGGTTTTTATCGTCTTACGTTAAATGAGGGAAGTTTTGTTGACGTAGTGCTTCATATATAATAATTGCTGCAGTATTAGATAAATTTAATGAACGTACTTCGTCAGACATATGAATTCGTAAGCATTTCCCTTCTTTGCCTTCAATTATACTTTTGGGAATCCCATCCGTTTCTCTTCCGAAAACAAAAAAGATATCCTCTTCCACATTGCTATAATCAAAATCCGTATAATGCCCCGTTCCAAAATTTTCAATATAATAATACGTCCCATTTGGATACAGTGTATATAAGTCATAAATAGATGCATATTCTTCTATTTTCACTTTATTCCAATAATCGAGCCCAGCTCGACGCAACATTTTATCCTCCGTCGAAAATCCTAATGGATGAATTAAATGTAATGTTGTATCAGTAGCCAAACATGTTCTGGCTATATTCCCAGTGTTAGCCGGAATCTCTGGTTGATATAGTACAATGTGCAAACTCACTTTTCATTCTCCTTACCTAGATCGAGCACACTTTCTCTTACTTTTACTCGTATTTTCTTTTTAACTACATTAGTATATCATTTATTCACTAATTCGAAAAAATTTATATTTGATATTTGGTGTCCATGCAGTGGAATCCTCATAGGACCAGTAACGATTCCGGCTATTTTCCGTATGTGCATTAACTAAAGGCATTCCTTCCTGGTCTTTTGCAACAACAAATGTCGTATGATCCCACCTTCCGTCCCCTTGAAAATCGTAGCAAATGATATCTCCCGGGTTTAAATCTTCTGCTTTCTCTACTTCTTTGCCTTGTAGTCCTTGTGTCGAGCCACTTAAATACCATCGCATAGAATGAGAGACGGACCAGCTATAACTCCAATTATTATTTTTATACCACCATCCTTGCTCTCTAACTGGGGCCCCCCTCATTGGTGCTCCGCCGGCAAACAAACATTGAGAAACATAATTCGTGCAATCGACAGCGAACTTTTTATAAGCAGGATTGTAGCTATTCCACCAACGCTCTGCATACTTGACAGCCGCAAGCCGATCGTAAGAAAAGCGTTCATTTTTTCTGTTTCTAATCATTTGTGGTGTTATTGTTGGTATATCATAATCTGAATTGCTGATAGGGTATAACTCCGTATGATTGATAATATTTCCATCTACTAATTGAAACTGGTACGGTGTAACTTTTTCTTCTATAATGAATTGTCCATGTTGCTTAATTAAAAAGGATAGGTATAGCAGGTATTTGTATATCGTATTATTAGCATAAGTAAATGTTTCAAACATACGACCTTCTCCTTGAATACGGACAATTTCAGCATTTCGTTTACGATGTAAAGCTTTTTTTCTCTGCCACCAACTTTCTTCATTTCTAGTATTTTCAAAAAAATCTAGCCATACTTTTTTTAGTTTATCCATAAAAATCCCCTCCATAACTAATATATGGAGGGAAGGCTTGCTCAAGATGCATTATTTTTTTCAAATGTTAGTAGATATTCTTTTTTATCGAGTCCACCATTATACCCAACCATTTTTCCTGATGATCCGATTACGCGATGGCATGGAACAACAATAGAAAGTGGATTTTTATTGACAGCTCCGCCCACTGCCCGGACAGCTTTTGGGTTTTGAATCTTAATTGCAATATCTTTGTAGGTTGTCGTCTTTCCGTATGGAATACCATCATATAGTACCTGCCAAACTTGTTTTTGAAAAGGAGTACCATGAAACGTAAAAGGGAATGAAAAAGCTTTACTTTCACCATTAAAATAATCATCAAAATCTCTTTTAACAGGTGCAGCCTTATCAGGCGATTTAATGAAAACAGGTTCGGTAAAATACCGCTCTGTCCATTTTTTCAATCGTTGTTCCATAATTTCCATTGTTCCATAATCAATTCGCACAATGTCATCACCATGGAAGACTACTAATAAGACTCCAATGGGTGAATCAATTTCATCATAGTATAAATTGCTCATTACTACCCCTCTTTTTCATGAAGCTTTTTGAATTGGAGTCCTTTTTCCATTTCAAATAAAACTTGTTCATTTTCTTCTTCATTCATCGCTTCCTGTATTGCATCAAACGCTTTTTCTGTTCCTATTTTACCGAGTGACCATGCAGCGGTTCCTCGAATAACTGGACGGGGATCTCGACGCATAACAGGAATGAGTTCATCAACTGCAGTTTTATCTTTAAAGTGACCTAGTGCAATTAACGCATTTCTTTGCAGTGGTTTTTTCCCGCGCCATGAACCGGAAATATGTCCGAAAGTCTCCTTAAATACACGATTAGATATCCGAAGCATTGGCTTTAATTTTGGTTTTGCAATCTCCGGTTCCGGTTCCAGTTCCGGGTGCAGATGGAAGTCGACCTGTTTATTCCACGGACAAACCATTTGGCACGTATCACATCCATAGACCCGATTACCAATTTTATCCCGGAATTCATCTGGGAGAAAGTCTTTTGTTTGTGTTAAAAATGCAATACACCGCTGGGCATTCAATTGACCGCCTTGCACTAGTGCACCTGTTGGGCAAGCGTCCATGCATTTTGTACATTCACCACAACCTTCCTCTATAGGAGAATCAGGTTTAAACGGTATGTTTGTAATTAGTTCACCCAGATATACAAAAGAGCCAAATTCAGGAGTAATAATTGACGTATTTTTTCCGCTAAATCCGATTCCAGCCCGCTCAGCCACTGCTCGATCAGAAAGTTCTCCAGTATCTACCATTAGTTTACTTTGCAAATCAGGTGTTTGCTGTTTTAAAAATGCTGCGAGTTTCGATATTTTTTTACGCAGTACATCGTGATAATCGGTCCCCCACGATGCACGGCAAAAAATGCCTCTTCTAGATTCCTTTGTACTTTTTGGTGCGTCTTTCATTCGGGAAGGGTAGGCAATAGCTATAGATATAATGGATTTTGCTTCAGGCAAGAGGCGATTTGGTTCCGTTCTTTCTTCTAATGTTCCTTTTTCAAATCCCGACTGATACCCAAGGGATTGTTGTTGTTTCAGCCGTTCTTTTAATTCACCAAAAACATCTGCGGAGGCAAAACCAATTTTATCAATACCTATTTCTTTACTATAATCGATCACGCTTTGTTTTAGTGTATCTACATTCACATTACCACCTCCCGAGCTTTTTTACTTCTGCATTACTTTTGCTGTTCGGATACGATTTAATACAGCTGCTACTTCATAACGACGTGGTCTGGCAATGTCACCAGGATGCTGATTTTTAAAGGGTGTAAAGGATGCTAGTCCTTGTTTATTCATTTGACCTTCAATTGTATCTAATAACTCATATAGCGTTTTTTGCCCAAGTCCATTTGTTCTGTCTAAAAATTGGATTATTTCCGCGATCATACGTGTTTGCGACTGATCAACCAATTGTTCTGTCTGTTCAAAGGTAATTTCAGTTCTTCCCATTAAAATTTTATTCAGACCTTTCGCATCTGTTTTTGAGCGTTTTCCTTTATTTGTCTGCAGTGTTAAAGGACTAAATTGCCGATGGTTGATTTCGCCAAAATTCATCTGATTTTGCTCTTCTCGCTCTAATGGATATTTTACCATGATTTCTTTTGCTTCGCTTGTTACATTAAATGGTACATAGGCATCCATCATAATTACTGAATCAGCAACAGAAAAATAGTCTCCTGATCCTCCCATTACAAGTATCGTTGAAACATCAAACTGATCATATAATTGCTTGATCTTATCAATAAAGGGGGAAATTGGCTCCTTTTCTTTTTTTACAAGCTGCTGCATTCGATGATCCCTAATCATGAAGTTTGTCGCACTCGTATCCTCATCAATTAGTAATGTGGTTGCCCCAGCTTCTAATGCTTCCATTACGTTAGCCGCCTGAGATGTACTGCCACTTGCATTATCTGTGGAGAAGAAATGTGTATCCTGTTTGTGCGGTAAATTTCCAATAAATGGCGAAATATTAACTCCCGTAATTCTCCTGCCATCTTCTGCACGAATCTTAACTGCATCGCGATCTGTCAGAACATACTCACGCCCATCTCCTTTGGCGTGCACATAGACACCACGTTCGATTGCTTCTAAGATCGTACTCTTCCCGTGATAACCTCCACCTACAATCAAGGTAATCCCTTTTTGAATCGCCATCCCTTTAATTGGCTCAGTACGGTGTGGAATCGAAATCGACACTTCGTTTTCCTGTGGGCTTTGAAAGGGGACAGCATCTTTTAGTGGACGGTTGCTAATGCCACTTTCGCGTGGGAGTATTGATCCATTAGCAATAAAGGCAATCCAGTTATTCTTTTGCATCTCAGCTTTAATAACTTCCTGTTGATCAGCAATTTGTACTGCTTCAATAATCGCTTCATCTTTAATTGAAAAAATGGATTTATTCATAAGTGACGGGATTACTTGAGTGAATAATTTTTCTGCTTCTTTCCCATTAATCCTGCGTCCGTTTGCAGGGAGTCCGACAGAAATGCATACCGTGATTTCTTTTTCATTAATTTGTACAGCACTTCTCTCAAGTACTTCCGCATCTGGCGTATCAAAGAGAATTATACCACTTTTTCCAGATCCTTTAATACGGATAGCATTATCATGAACTGCTTTTCCAATAGCTCTTGCTATTGCATCTTCCGTTGCTATTTTTCGATGATAGCAATCTATCCAATCGGTATTGATATTTCTTTTATGACTTGGAATGGTGACCCGGATTTTGGATGGAGACGCAAACGGATCCCCTTGAACATAATCAATATGTAACCCGAAATCACTAAAAGCATAATAGCCTTGCAAACTTTTGTATCCTTTATATCCCTTTCCATCTAGTTGTCTGCATTGTTGTAATAATTTTTTCATATTATTAAATCCCTCTATTTTAATAGTTTCTTTTTCAAGGGTACTATTAATAAAGTACTTCCTTCAAGTAAAGTGGAAATTTAATATTAGATTCTCTTTTGTAGTAAAAGGAAAAAACGCAATGCCTCGTATATTTAAAATACAAAACACTGCGTTGGTAATATGTATGGAGCGGGTGATGGGAATC
>NZ_JFBD01000069.1 GCF_000709085.1 Virgibacillus alimentarius
AGGTGCTCTTTTTGTTTACTAATTATTAGCAGAATAATCAATTATTTTAAATCTAAAGCAAAAAAAGGAATCCAGTATCTACTGAATTCTTTTTTTCGCTATTTAGCCGAGTTTTGTCCCAGCCTCTTTTTGCTTGTATGAAAATTACAAAGAGAGAAGAAATTTAATGGACCTGGCAAATGGTGATGATCAAAATAAAGATTTATAATTACTTATTCCTATGAAAACAATAGGTAATTTTAATACTGTCTTTGGCAACTGTATAAGTGGTGTTCTTTGTTTCTGCTTGCAATCAGTGCTAAGATAAATAAATAGCATTGTAGAAAGTAAAAGTTAGAAGGGATATGCTTGATTTATATCATTTGTTTAATTATAGGAATAATGACAGCATTCATTGGGAGTTTGCTTGGTTTAGGAGGCGGAGTAGTTTTAATTCCAACTATGCTGCTCTTAAGCCAATATGTTCATGACTTTGCATGGGCCTCCCCTCAAATGATAGTGGGGATATCTCTCATTGTTATGGTTTTTACTGCGCTATCATCAACTATTTCTTACTTTAGAAAAGGGCGGGTTGATTATAAGACAGGCTTATACTTTTTATCAGGGAGTATTCCAGGCAGTATTATAGGTGCATGGTTAAACCAATACATCGATGCCAATGACTTTTCGCTGTATTTTGGATTTATCATGGTAATCATATCTTTTCTATTTTTAATAAAACGAGAACCGCGATCTTTAGGAAATACAAAACAGGATAATTCTATAAGAACGTTTAAAGTTGATGGTGAAATATATCACTACCGTATTTCGGTATGGACAGCCTTTTATATTTCATTAGGTGTTGGAATATTATCAGGTATGTTTGGTATTGGCGGGGGATCCATAATGGTTCCAGTAATGATCCTTTTTTTTGGAGTACCTACACATATAGCTACTGCTACGTCCATGTTTATGATTTTATTCATAAGTATAATGAGCGCAGGTACACATATCATGCTTGGTCATATTGTTTGGGAGTATACTTTATTATTTATTCCTGGAGCTTGGATAGGTGGCAAGATCGGTGCTAGAGTTAACCAATCTTTAAACAGTAAAGCATTAGAGTGGATACTTCGGATAATATTGGTACTTATTGGATTGCGATTAATTATAGAAGGATTAGCTTAAGGAGCATGGAAATGAAAGAAAGAATATATATGTATTATACGAATGATTTACATAGTAATTTTAAACAGTGGCCTCGTGTGGCTGGTTATTTTAAGAATGAGAAAGCAAAAAGAGAGGCAGAACACCAATCTTGCTGGATAATTGATATAGGGGACCACTTGGATAGAGTGCATCCAATAGCTGAAGCATTCAAAGGAAAAGCGAATGTTCAGCTAATGAACGATGCAGGTTATGATATCGTGACCCTTGGAAATAATGAGGGGATTACGCTTGCTCATGAGGACCTATTCCATTTATATGATAAGGCGAACTTTCAGGTGGTATGTAGTAATTTAAAAAGTATGCGCTCGTTGGAACCTGAATGGCTTCAGCCAACGGTACATCTTCAATCTGTTAAAGGCGTTAAAATAGGAGTGATTGGTCTTACCGCCCCATTTAATGCGTTTTATAACTTACTTGACTGGCATGTGGAAGCACCTTTTCATACGCTAGAGAAATATATAAATGAGTTAGAACAAGTTTCTGATATTATTATTTTATTATCTCATTTAGGACTTAATGAAGATCAGGAAATTGCCAGACGTTTTAGTGCTATCGACGTTATCATTGGCGGTCATACACATCATTTATTACGTAGGGGAGAGGAGATCAACAATACAATTATTACGGCAGCGGGAAAGCATTGTTCCTTTGTAGGGGAAGTTATTCTCACATGGGATCACGATTTAAATAAACTTGTTAATAAAGAAGCATATGCAACAGATATTACGCATTATTCTAATGACTTGCAGGCGGAACAATCACTGCTGGTTTTAAATAAAGAGGCAGATAGACTCCTCGGTGACCCTATTATACATATGGAAAATCCAATCGAAGTAAAATGGTTTCAGCATACCGAAATCATGCAAAAGCTTACGGATACATTAAAAAATTGGACAAATGCAGATTGTGCAATGTTAAATGCAGGTTTACTTATGGATCAATTGGGGGCTGGTGATGTGACATTTAAGGACATTCACCGCATTTGTCCGCATCCAATAAACCCTTGTATCGTGCAGCTTTCTGGTGATGAATTACTGGAAGTAATCCGAGCTTCTTTTACAAAAGAATTTACGGAATTAAAATTACGTGGTTTTGGTTTTCGTGGAGAAGTACTTGGCAGGATGATATTTTCAGGTCTTACAGTCAAAACGTTTACCCGTTCTAATGGTGAGGAATATGTGGAGAAGGTTACTTTTCAAGGTGAAGAATTAGTTAAAGACAATATTTATCGAGTAGCAACAGCGGACACATTTACATTTGGAAGATTACTTCCAGAAATAGCAAAGTCTTCAACAAAACAGTTCTTTTTACCTGAATTTATTCGCGATTTACTAGCATATACACTGGTTCAAAATTTTGCTTAAATAAAATGAATAACCCACTATAATCGTGACATCGATCTAGCTTCTTGCATACATATATTATGTAAGCAAGAAGGAGGGAAGTGGATGATCACAGTTAATCCTTTAGAGGTAGATGGTATGATTTTTACTTCAATTCGTGTAGAATTACCAAAAACAAATTTATTAGTTATAACAAATGAAGTTGGTTACATTATGTGTGCAGCATTAGATGTAGACGTGTTAAATACCATTTTATCAGATCGTCATGTGGTCGCTGGCCGTGCAAAGGGTGTTAAAACAATTGATCAGCTCTTACATGCCCCATTAGAAAAAATAACCGATGCTTCAAAATCATTTGGCTGGGAAGTTGGTATGACAGGCAAAGAAGCGTTGCTTAAAATATCTTAGAACAGATGTCTTCCTTTTAGGAAGGCATTTTCTTTTTTTATATAATTCTATCCTCCTTTTAAAAAGCATAACTTGTTTTAAGGGGGGTTTTCATATGAGACGAAGATTCGGAATAAAAAAGAAAAGAACACCACCTCCAGTAAAAAATATTCTTATGGTAACCTTGATATTATTTATCCTTCTTTTGTTTGGCAGTATGCATATTATTAACAATGGAATAAAACCCACGTTGATGGAAGTAGCAGAAGTGAAAACAACAGAATTTGCAACACGCGGGATAAATTCTGCTGTAAAATTTGCGGAGGAATATACCTTTGAAGATCTTACGGAAACGACAACAGATAATGAGGGGAATGTTTCATTTATTGGATGGGACTCATCTGTTGTTAATAAAATTAATCGAGCCGCAACGGATAGAGTAGAAGAATTTTTTCACAGTATGAACAGAGGTGAACCCCCTGATTATGAAGATCCACTGGATGAACCTGAAATGTATGGAGATACGGTGGATGAACTTGTAGAAAGGGACCCCACGGTTGTAGAAATTCCTATCGGTCAGGCAACTGGCAATACCATTCTTGCCAACTTGGGTCCTAAAATTCCGGTTAATCTTGAACTAGTGGGAAATGTTCAAACAGATATCGTCGAACAGAGAGAAGAATTTGGAATTAATAATGTATTAGTAACGCTTTATGTTATAGTTGAAGCTGAAGTACAGATCGTTATTCCGTTTACCACAGAAGTTACTAGCATCGATACTAAAATTTTAATTGATAAACATTTGGTTATGGGGGATGTTCCCGAATTTTATGGGGGAGACGGTAAAGACCCATCGATTTCAGTACCAAAAAAAGACTTGCAGGATAATTAACAATCTAGTATAGTAGTAATCATAATTCTATATTAAACCTTATCAGATCGGTGAGGTAGAGGTGCAAATGATATCAGTAATCAATTGGAGTATGACATCAATGATAATTGACGAAAGGATTGTTTGCCGAAGCGTAATGAAGGTCATCTTTATTATTAGCTGGTATTTCTTTGAATAAGAGGAATACTGTCATGTTTGCAGTAATGTGCATGGAGGACTACTGATCGAGATGGAGGATAACGTATATTGTAAAACAATGATAGGTTATTTTCTATCATTGTTTTTTTGTTTACCTTTAAAAAGACACGATCATTTGTACGGCTAAAAGAAACTAAAGCACTTAGTAATATTTCATTTAGCTTAATTCCTCCATGTATAAGTTAAAAAATTAATGGGGGAGCTTCGATGGAAGGTACAATTTATTCTATTATTCCTGCAATTATTATGCTTGTACTCGTGTTATTAACAAGAAAAGTAGTACTTTCGTTAGGAGCAGGAATTATCGCAGGCGCATTACTTATCCATAATTTTTCGATAGGTGGTACGCTTAAAGAAATTTGGATTATATTTTTTCAGATATTTATTACAGATGGATCTGTTAACATCAGTAATATTTTATTATTGAGTTTTTTGTTATTATTAGGCATAATGACAGCATTTTTAACTGCCTCAGGTGGTAGCAGGGCATTTGGAGAGTGGATGATAAAACGGATAAAAACGAGAACAGGTGCACAATTAATGACAGCTGTTTTAGGTTTAATGATCTTTATTGATGATTATTTTAATAGTTTAGCAGTTGGGCAAATTGCTAGACCATTAACAGACCGGCATAAAATTTCCAGGGCAAAACTCGCTTATTTTATTGACTCTACATCAGCACCCGTAACTGTAATTTCTCCAATTTCCAGTTGGGGAGCTTATATTATAGGTATTTTAGGGGGCTTATTCGCTGCTAATGAAATTACAACACTTCAACCATTTGAAGCATTTATTAAAATGATTCCACTTAATTTTTATGCACTGGCTGCAATGATTCTTGTTTTTATTGTCGCTACCTTTAAGCTAGATATTGGTTCCATGCGAACACATGAAAAACGAGCAATCGAAACCGGGGAACTGCTTAATACGAAAAATAAAAAAGTTCCAGGCGATTTCAGTAACACATTTAATCCTCACGAGGAAGGAAAAGTTTATCATCTTTTAGCACCTATATGTGTATTGATTATTACTACAGTAACTTCAATGGTAATCACAGGTGCAAAAGCCAGTGATGGTAATATAACAATATTTACAATATTTGCTAATACCGATGTTAATTTATCATTATTTATTGGTGGTCTTTTGGCTGTTGGTACTTCTTTTTTCTTTCATACGCAGCAAAAACTGCCTAGAGCAAACGTTTTTAAAGTAATATTAGAAGGAATTAAAACAATGATTCCTGCCATTTATATATTAATACTGGCATGGATGATTGGCTCTGTAATAGGCACATTAAAAACCGGGGAATATTTAGCACATATCGTGCAAACTGTCTCATTAAGTCCAACGCTTTTACCGTTATTATTTTTCCTTATTGCAGGTGTCATGGCACTTGCAACTGGTACATCATGGGGGACCTTTGGTATCATGTTGCCTATTGCAGCAGAAGTTGCGGTGATAACAAATATGGATTTATTACTTCCTTCACTAGCGGCAGTGCTAGCGGGTTCAGTATTTGGGGACCATTGTACTCCTATTTCAGACACTACGATTCTTTCTTCAACTGGAGCTGGTGCAAACCATATTGATCACGTTATAACGCAATTGCCATATGCATTACTTGCTGCGGCAGCTGCATGTATCGGATATTTAATGATTGGTTTAACGAATTATATACTACTTTCATTAATAGTAACAGTTGTGATAATTATTGCATTTGGTATATTTATCCGGTTTTTAACCAAAACAACTTTAAAAAAAGTATAACTTTAAAAAGCACCTTTATAGTGGGATTGTGAAAGGTGCTTTTAATTATGTCAATGTATTAAGAATATTGTTTATTATTAAATAAAATTTTTGACATGTATAAAAAGTAAAGCTATAATATAAACATAAATATCAGAAAAATAAGATATTTAAAATAATTGTGGAAGGGAGAGGTATTATAATGGAAAATCGCTCACAATGGGGGACAAGAGCCGGATTTATTTTAGCTGCTGTGGGCTCTGCTGTTGGATTAGGAAATATCTGGCGCTTTCCTTCTGTTGCATATGAAAACGGAGGAGGAGCGTTTTTTATTCCTTATTTATTTGCTTTGTTAACTGCTGGTATTCCCATCTTAATTATGGAGTTTACGATGGGGCATAAATATCGTGGATCAGCACCCTTAACCTATCGAAAAATGCATAAAAAATCCGAGTGGATTGGTTGGTGGGGTGTATTAGTGGCTTTTACCATTTCAACATATTATTCAGTTATTATTGCCTGGGCAATATCTTATTCGATTTTTTCCATTAATTTAAGTTGGGGAGAAGACACGGAATCATTTTTATTCAATGATTATTTACAGAATACTGTTGATGTTGGGCAAACAGGAAGTCTTGTTCCAGGAGTATTTATTCCTCTAATTATTGTATGGTTGCTTGTCTTGGGAATTCTATTTCGAGGTGTTAAAAAGGGTATCGAGATAGCAAACCGGATTTTCATACCAACATTGCTTGTTATTTTTCTTATAATTGTAATCCGGGCTGTTACTTTACCCGGTGCAATAGTTGGGCTAGAATCATTTTTCGCGCCTGATTTCAGTAAGATTTTATCTCCAAATGTATGGGTAGCAGCATACGGACAAATCTTCTTTAGTTTATCCATTGCCTTTGCAATTATGATTACGTATTCAAGTTATTTGCCGAAGAAGTCAGACATTACAAATAATGCCTTTATAACAGGCTTTGGGAATTCAAGTTTTGAGTTATTGGCAGGTATCGGAGTTTTCTCGGTATTAGGATTTATGGCCACACAATCCGGGGTAGCTATTGATGATGTTGTTGCGGGTGGAGTAGGATTAGCGTTTGTTGTTTTCCCAAAGATTATAAATGAATTTCCGGCTTTTAGTGAACTTTTTGGATTTTTATTTTTTGCTTCACTAGTTCTTGCGGGTTTAACGTCTTTAATGTCAATTACCGAAACATATGTGGCCGGATTAGTTGATAAATTTAAAATTTCAAGAACGAAAGCTGTGTTATTTGGTGGAGGTTTAGCTGCAGTTGTTTCTTTTTTATATGCTTCACAAGGCGGAATGGCATTCTTAGATGCTGTAGATTATTTTATTAATCAATTCGGTGTTGCATTTGTCGGGCTTATTGAAGTTATTTTGGTAGCTTGGGTTTTACGAAAGGTTGGAGAATTTAAAGATCATGCGAATGGAATATCTGATATCCGATTAGGTTCATGGTGGACGATTAGTTTGTCTATCATTACACCACTTGTTTTAGGATATATGATGTTTGGCTTATTTAAACAAAATTTGCTTAAGGAGTTTGCTACAGAAAATGGAAATTACGAAGGATACGCTGACACTTTCATATTGTATAGTGGCTGGTTTGTGGCAGCTGCTGCACTTATAATCGGTATCCTCATATCTCTAACAAAGTGGAAAAAGTCTGAGAAAGCATATGCAGATACGGAATCGAAGGAGGTAAATTAATGAGTGGGAGTGCAGTTTTCGTGATGATTATAGGTGTTGTGGTTATATGGGGAGGATTAGCTGCAAGCATTACGAATGCGGTGAAAAAATCCAAAGATCAGAATGCGAAAGAGTCCAGTTAATGTACGATTAAAATAAGAATATTACACCAGGAGTAACGAGTTCTCCTTAAGGGTGGGGAACAAGATAAAAATAATACCACCACTTAGGGTTAAGTATTAAAATTGGATGAAAAGATAGCATGTGAAAATCTTTACGATTTTACATGCTATCTTGTTTTTGAATTAAAATTTTGCAACCTTAAGGAGATCATAACACGAACGGTTAGGATCTTATTTTTATTTAGCCATATTTTCCCATTTGTTTAAATAAGGATAAGGATCAAAAGAATATTCATTTTGACCATTATCTTTGTACATTCCGTAGTGTAGATGCGGTGGGAATTTTCCGGAGGTTCCAGGAGGACCATAACCGGTAGATCCTACTCTGCCTAATTCGTCGCCAGGTTTAACTACTTGTCCGACCTTAATATCATCATTATACCCACTTAGATGACCATAATAATGATAAATATTATTAATATCTCTAATTCCAATCCGCCAGCCACCATATAAATTCCATCCTTTTAATTCAACTACACCGTACGTCGTGGATTTTACAGGGGTTCCATATCCAGCAAAAATATCAGTTCCTTCATGAATACGAACTCCGCCGAATCCTCGGCGATCCCCCCATGTACTTTCGTAACTATAATTGTAATCCATTGATACAGGGAAGTCGCGTTTAGTCAGATTTATATCTTGAAATTTTTTAAATACCTTTGCTGTACTGACAATAGTTTGAACGGAAAGATCACGTTTATAAAAGTTCCACAACCCAATTTTT
>NZ_JFBD01000070.1 GCF_000709085.1 Virgibacillus alimentarius
ATCGATGCTCAGACGTACGTAGCTGTACATCGATCGATGCTCAGACGTACGTAGCTGTACATCGATCGAATAAAATTAAACCGCCGTATACGGGTCCGTATGTATGGTGGTGTGAGAGGTCGACTAATCAAATAATGATTAGTCACCTACTCGATAAATTTTATTATAATAAAAAATTTTTATTTAATGAATTTCATTTGTTTATCTGCTATACTTTTCATACTGTGGAGGGGGAAAAATCATGAATGAGAAGGATGTTATTCAACTCTTGCAATATCAGCGTCATGAAATAATGAATGAATTACAAATTATTCAGGGATATTTGAGTATGGGGAACTCAAAAAAGGTAAAAGATAAAATTGAAACATGGATGGAATCGTTTCATAAAGAAAGGAAGCTGTTCAGTCTACAAGCTCCTCTTTTTACTTTATGGATGATTCAATTTAACGATACATATCAAAATGTACGCTTAACTTATAACATACATACCAAAAACAAAAATTTACAAGCTAGTGACCGACTACTTGTAGATGCATGTGAAAAGATAATAGATTCTATTGTTGGGACTGGCGATGCCTTAGAGTTATATCAAGCACATATACAATTAAATGAAACCACGAGTTCATCAGTTAAAGTAGAAATTTCAATTGAAGGACGTTTTATAAGTATAAAACAATTTGAAGCTAGTTTACAAAATTTGGGACAAAATTGTCCTATCAATGTTAGAAAAAATGAAAATGGTATTACATGTAGCTTAACGATTTCATGTGATAGGTGAGGTGAGTAATGGTGTTTGTAGATCAAGTAAGTGTATATGTCAAAGCGGGTGACGGCGGAAATGGCCTTGTCGCCTATCGCCGTGAGAAATATATTCCAAAAGGTGGTCCTGCAGGAGGAGATGGAGGTGACGGAGCTGACATTATATTTAAAGCGGACGAAGGTCTAAATACGTTGATGGACTTTCGCTATAACCGCCATTTTAAAGCAAAACGTGGAGAAAATGGCATGAACCAAAAACAGCATGGTAAAAACGCATCACCACTTATTTTGTCGGTCCCTCCGGGAACAATTGTGAAAGATGAAGAGACAGACGAGGTTATAGCTGACTTAATCACACATCAGCAGCAAGCAATTATTGCGAAAGGCGGTAGAGGAGGACGTGGAAATGCACGATTTGCTAGCCCTCGAAATCCGGCTCCAGACTTTGCTGAAAATGGGGAGCCAGGTCAGGAGCGTAATATCAAAGTCGAATTAAAATTAATTGCTGATGTGGGATTAGTAGGATTCCCAAGTGTTGGCAAATCCACATTACTATCTGTAGTTAGCGCTGCAAAGCCAAAAATTGCCGATTATCACTTTACTACTTTGTCTCCTAACCTTGGTGTGGTTGATACAAGCGATCATCGGAGCTTTGTTATTGCGGATTTACCGGGACTAATCGAAGGAGCACATGAAGGGATTGGCCTCGGTCATCAGTTTCTGCGACATATTGAGAGAACGCGTGTCATTGTTCATGTTATAGATATGGCTGGTATGGAAGGAAGAGATCCTTACGATGATTATTTAAAAATTAATGAAGAATTAAAAAATTATGACGAAAATCTGATGAATCGTCCTCAATTGATCGCTGCTAACAAGATGGACATGCCTGACGCAGCTGCAAATCTTAAAACTTTCATTAATAAATTAGAGCAAGAAACTCCTGTGTACGCTATCTCAACATTGACGAAAGAAGGTATAAAGGAATTATTATTTACTATAGCAGATACTTTAGAAACAATACCTAAAGAGTCCCCTAAAACAGAAGAAGAAAATGAAAAAGTCATTTACAGATATCATCGTAAAGACAAAGCTTTTGAAATAACACGTGAAGATGATGGTGCATTTGTTATCTCAGGAGAGAAAGTTGAAACATTGTTCAAAATGACAGATTTTTCTAGAGATGAGGCTGTTCAGCGCTTTGCCCGACAACTAAGAGGAATGGGTGTAGATGAAGCGCTACGAAAACGTGGTGCCAAAGATGGAGAAACCGTTCGTATATTAGACTTTGAATTTGACTTTATTGAGTAAATAATTTATTTGAGGATTTCATTAAAATATTAGATAGAAATATAAGAGAAAGGAAAGGGGAAGCATTCTTGAGTAAAATAGGCTATTTAGGACCAAAAGGGACATTCACAAAATTAGCGGTTGACACTGCATTTAACGGAGAGGAAAAACAAAGCTTTGAAACAATACCTGAATGCATTGATGCTGTTTATGAAAATCAAATTGATATTGGTGTTGTACCAATAGAAAATGCAATCGAAGGAACTGTACAACTAACCGTGGATTACCTTGTCCATCAAGTTAGATTACCTATTACTGCAGAAATAGTGGTTCCTATTCAACAACACTTCCTTGTACATGAAAATTTCACAGGACAGTTAGATGAAATTCAAGAGGTCTATTCTCATAGTCATGCGATTGCGCAGTGCCAACAGTATTTACATAAATTCATTCCTAATGCGACAATTCATTTTTCATCTTCCACAGGTAAAGCTGCAGAAATAGTGAGTAAAGCAAATAAACCAATTGCTGCGATTGGAAATAAGCTCGCTGCAAAAGAATATGACCTTAATATATATAAGGAAAATATTCACGATTATCCAAATAATCATACAAGATTTGTGGTTTTATCTAAGGATAAAAATATTATAAATATCAATCATCCTGTTAAAATGGAAAAAACAACTTTACTGATAACATTACCTAGCGATTACGCAGGTGCACTCCATCAGGTGATTTCAGCCTTTGCTTGGCGAAAAATGAATTTATCAAAAATAGAATCCAGACCAACCAAAACAGGATTGGGTAATTACTTTTTTATTATTGATGTGAACCAGTCTCTAGATGATGTACTATTCCCAAGCGTTAAAGCTGAATTGGAAGCATTAGGATGCTCCGTAACACTTCTTGGCTCTTATCCGGTTTTTCAAATGCACTTATAAAATCATTCAAAAATAAAGGGACTAACTATATAAAGTCAATAGTGCTAGCGACAAAATTTAATACTATTTTTATTGGGAATTTGGACATGGCAAATAAGCTTGATGGTTAATGATTTTAAAATTAATCATCAAGCTGTGTATTTTTGTTAAACTTTAGTATTTTATAACGGTCAAAATATTACGTATAAACAACTTCTTTATATAATTCGCCTGTCCGCATGAAATGGAATATGACTCTAATTAATTTCTTCGCTACATGGCTTAACACCACATTATAATGTTTGCCTTCTAAGAGCTTCTTTTCATAATATGCCTTGAACGTCGGTGAATATATAGAAATCAATCTCGAGGCATGATACATCGCCCATCGGAGGTGTGGTGATCCACGTTTCACCATTTTTCCAGTTCCTTGATATTGGCCGGATTGATAAATGGATGGTTCCATTCCAG
>NZ_JFBD01000071.1 GCF_000709085.1 Virgibacillus alimentarius
TTTTTCATTAGAGGAGAGTTGTTTGTTTTCATCCATGCTCCTCCTTATCTGTTCTATATAAATACTTCCCCTTTATTCACTGTCCGTATTTTCAATTTTCCTGTGGATGGATCAAATTCAATCGTTCTTCCGCTGCTTCCACCTACATCCATTGAAACTATAGGAATTTGAAGCGTTTTTAACTTCACCTTTACCGCTTCAACATTTCGGGGGCCTATCCGCATAAAATCAGAACCCTTGGAGAAATAAAACATTTGCGCTCCACCAGCTAGCTTTGCTTGTAATGTATATTTCCTTGCTCCATTTATACATAACAGCGAAATTAATATATCTATTGCTGTATCTGCATATTTGTACTCATTACGTTTTTTTTTGTTTGTTTTGATTGGAATCAGGAAGCATGATATGCGCTAAGCCAGCTATTTGTTTTGATAAATCATATATCACAACGCCAACACATGAACCTAAGCCGGATGTTCGAATGATATTTGGAGCTTTAGCAAAATTTAAATCTGCTATACCCACTTTAACTATGCCTTGCGAATTATTCATCATTTTTTATTCCTAGTGAAGAAAATAGTTTTTGGATTGCCTCTACTTCTGGTAATAAAAATAAGTATCCAGTAATGCCATTATTTGTACCGTCTTCATTTATTTTTGTATCAATAGTAATCGCATAATCAGCAACTTGTGATAGTTCAAGTAAACCAATCGTTACGATTGACCCAGCCATATCTATACTTAGATAAGGAATAGAAGGCTTCATGTTGGTATTTGTAAAATCCGATAAAGCGGTTAGATATGATCCGACCAAAATATTTCCTAATTCTTGCAAAACTGATATTGCTAGTTCATTCGGCGATTTCGTATTTAAAAAATCTATTTCAATATCTGAAACCATTTGACTTACTAAGTGCTCCGCTTCCTCAATTGAAAAAATAAAATACATTGTCCCAGAAATCTCCCCATGAATACGAAAAAGAATAGCAACAATTACATTTTCATGTCCCCCTATCATATCCATCATTTCATCAAAAGTAATGATTTTAACTGAAGGCACTTGCATATTGATTTTTTTGTTCATTATTTTAGCCATAGATGTTATAGCATTTCCTGCCCCGATATTACCTATTTCCTGTAAGGCATCCTTTTGTATACTAGATAGATTAGTAACTTGCATTTTATTATCCTTCCGCCATTTTTAACTCATCCATCTCATCATGTGTTAGTATCTTTTGTAAATAAAGTAAAATAAGTAGTCGACTTTCCAAATTTACAACTCCTTCAATATAATCAACTCCGATAGCACCTACCACTTCTGGTGTTGGCTCAATTGCATCTTCGGGTATATCAATCACATCATTGGCACTATCTACGATCAGCCCTACTTCCACATCATCCATGTAGACAATAATAATTCGAGTTGCTTCATTATTAATTGCTGGTTCTATACCAAAACGAACCCGTAAATCAATAATTGGAATCACTACACCTTTTAGGTTAATAACGCCTTTTATAAAGTCTGCTACTCGCGGGATCCTGGTAATTGGTTGCATTCGTTCGATCGAACCAACTTGATCAATGGAAATAGCATACTCTTCATCTTTTAATTGAAAGACAATAATTTTTCTTTTCGTACTGTTTTTTTCCATAAGAAACTCTCCCTCGTTGAATTGGCTAAATCATTTTTAACTAGCTATTTTGTGGTCATAGAAATACTTACCTTTCAAACTGCATGCGCCTGCTACTCGATCATTCATACGGATAACCATCTAAAATTAACCCACTAATTTCTTCAGGCGCAGGATGAATAATATCCTCTGGCACTTCCTGTCCATTGGTCAAATAAGCAATCTCGATATTATAATTTAAAACCATGTTTAATATGCTCCCATATTGCTTTGTTTCATCGAGTTTAGTAAAGATGGCCCTATTAATAGGAAAATCATTAAACCGTTCTTTTAGTTCCGTTATATCTTTAGCTTTTGAGGTTAGAGATAAAACAAGGAAAGTTTCTACATGACTATCAAAATCAATCATGTTTTTTAGTTCACTGATATATTTATCGTCCCGGAAATTACGACCAGCTGTATCGACAAGGATAATATCATAGTTTTCAAATTTTTTAATTGCTTTTCGATAGTCTTCTGCTGTATAGGCCACCTCAAGTGGAATATCTAATATTCGTGCGTACGTTTTTAGTTGATCTACCGCTGCTATACGATACGTATCAGTGGTGATAAAAGCAACCTTCTTATGGGATTTTAGTACATCTTTTGCTGCTATTTTAGCTATTGTTGTCGTTTTCCCTACTCCTGTAGGGCCAACAAAATGAATAATTTTACTTTCTTCAGTTACGTCTTGAAAAGAACAAGCACATAATCTTTTTTCGATTTCTTTTTTAATGCTGTGCATAATCAGATTAGCAGATAAATTCTCTTTTCCCTCTTCTTGTTGTTCAATTGCTGAATCCAGGAGATCTTCTGAAAGATCAGCATCTATTTCTTGATCTAATAAATATTGATATATTAATTGATAATTCGATAAAAACCTACTATTATTTCGTGCTGTATCTTGCACAATTAAGTTTCTAAGCTGCTTCACCTCCATTAACACATCCTGATTTGTGCGCGTACTGGCTGTTTTGGTTTCCCCAGATACGGAGGGGGTTTTCAATATTTTCTTCCTTGTTGTAGGTAAAGGATCAGGGTCAAGGGCAGCAATAACTTCTATTTTATTTTTCTTGAACAATCCCAAAATGCTTCTTCGTTTTACCTCCCTGGAATTTAATATAATCGCTTCGGATCCTAGTTCTTTACGAATTGTATTCATTATTTGTGGCATGCTTGGCCCTACATACTTTTTTACTTTCATGCTACATTCACCACTCCCACGCTTTGAACATGAACATCTGGCTCTAATTCATTATAGGATAATACCACAACCTGAGGTAAAAAGCGGTCTAGCAACTGTTTTAAATACATTCTAATAGCTGGGGAACACAATATAACAGATATTTCTTCTTGAATTGTTAGCTTTTCTACCTCAGCATGGATGTTTTTGATAATTGCCTCCTGTGTATCCGGATCTAACGATAAATAATTCCCATGTTCCGATTGCTGTACATTTTCAGCAATCATTTTTTCGACTTTTCCTGATACAGTAATAACCTTTAAAGACATTTTTTCATTGGCATATTGTTTTGTTATTTGGGAAGACAAGGACTGCCGAACGTATTCAGCAAGTAATTCAGTATCATTTGTTAACTTCGAGAAGTCGGCTAGTGTTTCAAAGATAATCGGTAAATTACGTATGGATATATTCTCCTTCAGTAATTTTGAAAGCACTTTTTGAATTTCACCAATTGATAACGGCTCCGGTGTAACTTCTTCTGTTAAAATTGGATAGCTTTCTCTTAAATGGTCAATCAGTTGTTTTGTTTCCTCACGTCCGAGTAATATATGAGCGTGCTGCTTAATTGCCTCGGTAATATGTGTAGATACAACAGACGGGGGATCAACAACTGTATATCCAGACAATTCAGCTTCATCCTTATTATTTTCACTAATCCATTTTGCCGGCAACCCAAATGCTGGTTCCTTTGTATCAATCCCATCTAAATCATCATTATCTATATCTGGTGCCATTGCTAAAAAATGATCCAACAAAAGTTCTCCAGAAGTAATTTCATTTCCTTTTATTCTCAATCGGTATTCGTTCGGATTTAATTGGATATTATCCCTTATTCGAACAACGGGGATAACAACTCCTAATTCGATTGCTAATTGACGGCGAATCATAACGATCCTCTCAAGTAAATCTCCTCCCTGATTTGCATCTACTATTGGGATGAGTCCATAACCAAATTCGAATTCAATTGGGTCCATGTTTAATAAATTAACTACATTTTCTGGAGTATTCATAGCTGAACCTTCGGCTTCTACCTCATCTTCATCATTCATTTCTTCTTTCTCTTGTGTCTGTTTTAATAATAGATATCCACTAAGTGCAAGTAGGCTTGATAGAATCGTAGTCAAAAAAAAGTTGATCGGTGTTAATCCAAGTAAAAAAATAGTTCCTGCTGCAATAAATAATAGTTTAGGGAATTGTAATAACTGACCAGTTACATCACTGCCTAAATTACCATTCGTAGATACTCTAGTAACAACAATTCCGGTTGCAGTAGAGATTAATAATGCGGGAATCTGACTAACCAGTCCATCTCCTATCGTTAGTCGCATATATATATCAATCGCCTCTTGAAATGTGAAATCCATTTGGACGATACCGATAAGAAGACCAAAGATAATATTGATAAGGACAATCACTATTCCTGCAATTGCGTCACCTTTTACAAATTTACTAGCTCCATCCATTGCTCCATAAAAGTCTGCCTCGTTTTCTATCTTTTCGCGCCTTTCCTTCGCTTGCTGTTCTGAAATTAGACCAGCGTTTAAATCTGCATCCACACTCATTTGTTTTCCCGGCATTGCATCAAGCGTGAAACGTGCCCCAACCTCAGAAACACGTTCTGATCCTTTTGTAATTACAATAAATTGAATAATGACAAGAATAATAAATACAACAAAACCGACTAGCGGGCTGTTTCCAATAACAAATGTTCCAAATGTTTCTACCACCCCTCCTGCATCTGCTTCTGATAGGATCGATCTCGTTGTTGAGACATTAAGCCCTAAACGAAATAATGTTAAAAGCAATAAAAGAGAAGGAAATATAGAAAATTGCAAGGCTTCTTGCGTATTCATCGAAACTAATATAACAATAAGTGCAAGGGATATATTGCACAAAATTAATATACTTAATAACCATCCAGGTAAGGGAATAACTAGCATAATAATAATTAATATAACACCTAAAAGTACAGAAAGATCGCGTGCCTTCATCATTTTTCTCCTTATTGCATAACTTTAAAATTATGTAACACCTTTCTCGTTGTCTGCTAAGCGATAAACATAAGCTAGCACCTCAGCGATAGCTTGATAAAAATGTTCAGGTATTACATCACCAATATCAATTACAGGATATAGGGATCTTGCAAGCCGCTTATTTTCAACTGTGACTACATCATTTTCTTTTGCGATTTCTTTTATTTTTAATGCTGTGTAGTCCACTCCTTTCGCTAGGATATAAGGGGCGTTTGCTTTTTTTTCATCATATTTTATTGCAATTGCATAATGTGTTGGATTTGTAATTACTACATCTGCTTTTGGAACCTCACTCATCATCCGCTGCATTGCTATCTGTCTTTGTTTTTCTTTCATTTTTGACTTTATCAGAGGGTCTCCCTCCATGTTTTTATGCTCATCTTTTATGTCTTGCTTAGACATTTTCATATTTTTCTCGAAGTCATATCGTTGATAAGCATAATCAAATACAGCTAAAAATAATAATGCTATCGTGGTCATAATCCCCATGTTGATAGTGACATTGCCAAAAAATGTCAAAGCATTGTCAATATCTTTAAAAGATAACATCAGTATGTCATCCTTATAAAACCAGATGGACATAAAAGTAATTGTTCCTATAAATGCTATTTTTAATAGTGATTTTAGCAATTCTACGACAGCACGCAGCGAAAATATCTTTTTTGCACCTTGAATTGGGCTAATTCTCTTTAAGTCGACTTTCACTGACTCTGCTGTAAACAAAAAACCAATTTGAATCATGTTAGCCGCCACCCCTGCGACTGCTACCACTACCATAATCGGAATAATCATTTGTGCCGCTACTAATGTTACCTCTATAAATAACTGGTGTACTGCGTTTTCTGTGATCTCCCAATGAATATACTCTGTGAAGGAATGTTCATATAATCTTATCATTTTGCTTTTCATAAAATTTCCAAAGAAAATTAACGTTGTAAATGAAAATAATAAAATAATCGCCGTATTTATGTCCTGACTTTTTGCAACTTTTCCTTTTTTTCGTTCATCTTGTCTTTTTTTCGGAGTAGCTTTTTCTGTTTTTTCACCTGCGAAAAACTGCAAATCTAATTTTAACTGCAAGCTAAGCACCTCCAAATAGTTTCATCAATCCTTGCATCGTATCAAACATTGTTTCAAATAAACTTTTTGCTAATACGATATACAGACTAAGAAAAAATAAAATAACTACAAAACTCACGAATATTTTTAATGGTAAACCTACAACAAATACATTTAGTTGCGGAACCGCCCTGGCGATTATTCCAAGCGCCACATCCACTAAAAACAAGCAACCGACAATTGGTATTGCCATTTGAAATGCGATAAGAAAAGCTTTATTAAAAATAGTAATGATAAATTCAGCAATGTTACCATCTTTAAATGGAATAAAAGCATCTGCCGGAATGAATTGGTAACTATAATAGATTCCATCTATTAATAAATAATGCCCATTGACCGATAAAAGAAATAAGAGTGCGATAATGTAGAAATATTGACCTGTTAATGGGCTCTGTACACCCGTCTGGGGATCAATTACATTAGCAATTACAAAACCCATTTGAAAATCAATGAATCCACCTGCGATTTGGACTGCTGAAAGGATCATAGAAGCAGTTAATCCTATTAAAACCCCGACAAAAACCTCTTTCATAAGCAATAAGAAATATAATTCATCTACCTGTATTCCCGCTGCATTGATAGCAGGGAACATTACTATAGCCAGAAAAAAACTAAAGCCAATTTTAAAGGGCATAGGAATCGTACGATATGAAAATAGTGGTAATGTAACAAAAAAGGAAGTAATACGTATAAATAAAAGCAGGAAAACAGGAATATTAGCTAAGTTAGTCATATTGAGTAACATCGTTTTAACCTACAAATCGATTTAAGTTTTGGAAAACTTCTGCCGTAAATTCAACCATTTTTGTTAACATCCAAGGTCCAAAGAAAACCAAACCAACTAAAACAGCTACAATTTTCGGAATAAAGGCAAGGGTCTGTTCTTGGATTTGTGTTGTTGCTTGAATAATACTTACAATCAGACCTACGACAAGTGCTAAAATAAGCAATGGCCCCGTAATTAGTAAAATCGTATAAATCCCTTTTTCCGCTAACGTTAAGACAAATTCACTACTCAAGCACATACACCTTCCCTTGTTCAAAGAGCAACTTCATTTATTGGAACCCATCTAATAATGAGTGTGTTATTAAATACCAGCCATCAACTAAAACAAATAGTAAAATTTTAAATGGCAATGAGATCATAACTGGTGGCAGCATCATCATCCCCATTGACATCAAAACACTTGCCACTGCCATATCAATAATTAAAAAAGGTATAAAAATCATAAAACCCATTTGAAAAGCGGTTTTTAATTCACTGATAGCAAAAGCTGGCACTAGAGTCGTAATTGGAATATCCTGAATACTCTGAGGTTCGTCCATCTTCCGGTAGTTCATAAATAATGCCAAATCTTTTTGCCTAGTATGTTTTGCCATGAATTCTTTCATTGGGACACTCGCTTTATCGTATGCTTCATCTAGTGTGATATCCTCACTAAAAAGCGGTTGTAATGCATCGTCATAAACTTTTCCAAAAACAGGGGACATAATAAAAAACGTTAAAAATAAAGCTATCCCAATCAAAACTTGATTAGGTGGCATTTGTTGTGTCGCAAGTGATGTACGCACAAAAGATAGAACGATAATAATTCGTGTAAAACTAGTCATTAAAATTAATATGCCAGGTGCGAGCGATAACACCGTAAACAATAATAATAATTTTACTGACGTGGAAACAGATGAAGGATCAGAATTAGAAAACATATCTACGAACTCATTCATACTTATCTTCCTCTTGGGTTTTCTTTCTTATAAATTGATCTTTGGTTTGTTTAAGTTTAGAAAGTTCCGTAGAAAATAGCTTTTTAAACTCTTTTTCTGATTGTTTTTCTTTATTCGTGTCTTTATTTAATGTTGGAAATATGGACAAAAGCCAAGACGATGTTTGTAGATCCGTTCGTTCTTCTTTCCGAATCAAATCCTTTTTTACTTCTTCATCTGTAATTTCATGCAGCATTTCAACGTTATCACCAACCCCGATTAAATATAATTTTGTTCCAATACGTACGATTTGAACTGATTTATTTTGGCCTACAGAAACACCACCAAGGTTTTCAAGAGACTTTACTTGTTGAAATAATTTATTTCTTTTATTTAAAAACTTAACGAACAGATAAATTAGTGCCAAAACTAAAAATAAAGCAAGTACCATTTTTAACAAATCAATGATGATTGTTCCGGTACTTCTTTCTTTAAATCCAGTTCCCTCTTGTTCCATTTCTGAATTATTTAAGCTTTCTTTTTCCTCTTCTGAACAATTAGCGTGATTTTCCAAACAATCAGCCACATTGGATTCTTTTGCTGCAGCATATTCAGAAAAGTTAATCAAAAAGAAGATACTTAAAAATAAGGTGCTTAAACAAACTTTTTTCATTAATACCCACTCGATTCTTAACCTAAGGCTTTTTGTATAGCTTCCAGGACACGATCAACCTGAAAAGGTTTCACAATAAAATCTTTAGCACCCGCTTGAATGGCATCAATAACCATTGCCTGTTGGCCCATCGCTGAACACATAAGTACTTTTGCATTTGGATTAATTTCTTTAATTTGTTTTAAAGCGGCTATCCCGTCCATTTCTGGCATGGTAATATCCATTGTCACAAGATCGGGCATAAGTTCCTTATATTTCTCAACTGCTTGTAAACCATCCTGCGCTTCTCCTGCAATAGTAAAACCATTTTTTACGAGTATGTCTTTGATCATCATCCTCATAAATGCTGCATCATCTACAATCAAAATACTTTTTCCCATTCTATCTTTCCCCTGCTTTCTATTTAAGTTTCATAATACGATCTGTTTGACTTATGATATCTGTTACTCTGACACCAAAGTTTTCATCAATAACAACAACTTCTCCTTGAGCAATTAGTTTACCATTAACTAATATATCCACTGGTTCACCAGCTAACTTATCAAGTTCAATGACCGAGCCTGATGATACATTCAAAATCTCCCTAATGGTCCTCTTTGTTCTACCGAGCTCTACTGTGATACTTAAAGGAATGTCTAAAAGCATATCCAAATTTTTCTGTGCATTTTGATCTAGCTCTACATGATTAAATTCGGAAAATGAAGCTTGTTGAATTGTGGCATGTTCCCTATCAATAGCATTTCCGATATATTGCGGTGCTGTATGACTTTTTTCCTGATCCTGCATCGGCTCTTGGATATTGATTGGTTTTTCATGAGCTGGTTTTTCAAATTGTTCCACTGTTAATGCGGCTTCATTGTTAGTATCCATCGTCGGTCCATGTAACAAATGACTCACCAATTCATTTGCAAATGGAATCGGTATAAGCTGCATAATATTGGAATCTATTAATTCACCAACTTTTAATTGAAAAGAAACCTTTACAAAAACTTCTTCCTGTGCATCAGGCCTCATGCCCTCTTCTGTCTCCTCTGAACTTACTAGTTTAATAGAAGGTGGTGATATATCAACACGTTTATCAAAAACAGTGGACATACTAGTCGCAGCCGCTCCCATCATTTGATTCATTACTTCTTGTACAGCACTTAGATGTATATCATTTAACTCTTTAGTTGGAGAAGTACCATCTCCACCAAGCATAATATCTGAAATAATTGCTGCATCTTCTGATTTAATAACGAATATGTTTTTTCCTTTAAATCCTTCTATATAGTTCACCCGAATGCTTACATATTCAAAAGAAAACTCCTCATAGATTTCTTCCTTATTAATTATTGAAACTACCGGTGTCGTAATCGCCACTTTTTGTTTCAGTAATGTTGAAAGTGTTGTAGCGGAACTGCCAAAAGAAATATTTCCTATTTCACCTAATGTATCTATTTCGATCGTTGATAAATAATCACCAACATTTGATTCTGACCCATTCTCATCTTTATCCGAACTTATTTCTAAAAGAGCATCAATTTCATCTTGGGAAAGCGTATTATCCGGCATTTATTTCTCCCCCTTTATTTCTGACAATATTTGTACAGACATGTTATTATTATATTTTCCCGGTTGAATATAAAACTTCGGTTCATTATTTATAGTTAGAGTAAGCGGATGATCTATTGGATTCTTTAAAGCAATAACATCACTTTTACTTAGGTTTATGAACTCCTGAATCGTAATCGTTGCTTCCCCTAAAATTGCTTTTGCTTCTACTTGGGCATGTTGAATATTTTTAGATAGCTTTTCAAAAGCTTCCGGATCTCTTTTTTTAGTATTTGTTTGCATCCAATAATGGACTGACAATTTCGATATGATTGGCTCCAATACGATATGGGGAATACAAATATTAATCATTCCACTCGTTCCCCCAATTTCCGTATTTAATGAGACAACAACTACTGTTTCATTTGGTGATACCATTTGTAAAAATTGGGGGTTGACTTCAAATTCTTCTAAAACAGGATTAATTTCTACAATCGTTGACCAGGCTTCTTTTAATTTATAAATTGCCTTTTCAAAAAGTTGTGACATAAGGATGGTTTCTATTTCTGTTAAATTATCAATCTTATTGACACTGTTTCCTTTTCCGCCAAGAATTAGATCAAGTAATCCATAGGCAATATTCGGATTTACTTCCATTAAAACGTTTCCTTCAAGAGGTGCCACGCTATAAATATTTAACACTGTCATTTTGGGTATCGAGCGAATAAATTCCTCAAATGGTATTTGATCGACAGACGCGACCGAAATATTAACATAAGTACGTAATTTAGCAGAAAAGAAAGTAGTCAATAAGCGGGCATAATTTTCATGAATTCGACTTATACTTCGAATTTGATCTTTTGAAAATCTTAGGGCTCGTTTGAAATCATAGACACGCACTTTTTTTTCATTTTCTTCTTTTTTTTAATTCTTCTGCATCCATTTCACCAGACGTAATTGCAGATAAAAGCGCATCTATTTCATTTTGCGAAAGAACTTCATCTACCAAAAAAATCACCTACATATTGGAGTTTTACATTTATTGATGAATGATACAGTCATTGTAAAATTTTACTGATTGTATACACATCTGTTATTTTACCTTCTGACATTACATCGTTTACTTTTGATTGAATATCTTTTTCTAATTCGGATAAATTTGTCCTCACATCACCCTCATCCATTTTAGTTAATTCTTTTATTAATATATTTTTCAATTGAAATTCACGTGTTGTAATTTCTTCCTTCGCACTTTCGCTATCGGTTAAAATTTGGAATTGGATCCGAACAAAACTTCCATCCTTTAAATCTGTGGTTATCTCAGGTGTTTTATACGAATATTCAACCATTTTATCAATCGATTGCGCTTCACTTTTTTCAGGTTTCTCCTTTATGTAGATAAAAACAGCGAATATAACTACTCCAACCAAAAGTAAAAAAAGAAAAATAATCATTGTTTTAACTAACTTACTCAACATTCACACCTACTTCATGAGATAATCAGTATCTAGGTAGAATAATGGCTTATCACCCTTTTCCTATTTACTTAGTTTATCTCTTTAAATTAACTAGCTCTTGTAAAATCTCATCAGAAGTTGTAATAATTCTCGTATTAGCCTGAAAACCACGTTGAGCTGTTATCATTTCGGTAAACTCCTCTGATAAATCTACGTTTGACATTTCTAGTGCACCACTGACAATTGAAGTTTCAGCATTCCCACTTTCTGGTGCAACAATTCCTCCAAAACCCGCATTAGTTGTTTCCAAATACAAACTATTTCCGTCCTTTTCGAGACCACCTGGATTAGAAAACATAGCTAAACCGATTTGACCTGCACTTTCCTGGTTACCATTTTCAACATAAGTTACATCACCATTGGTTTGTATATTAAAATTTGATGCATTTTCTGGAATACTTTGAAGAACATTTCCATTTGTTCCAACAAGTTTGTGTCCATCTGCATTCACAATGAAACCATCATTGTCTAAATAAAAATTACCGGCACGTGTGTATGCCTTCGTACCATCTCCCGTGTCCAGTACAAACATTCCGTCTCCTTCTAATTGTAGGTCTAGTGTTCTATCCGTTGTTTGTTTGGAACCTTGTGTATGTATGTTATCAATCGTACCAAGCTGCGCACCTGTTCCCACTTGTTTTGGATTGACACCTCCGCGGTTTGGGGTAGGTCCTTGTGCAGCAGATGACATTTGACTCATAGCATCTTGAAAAGTTGCTCTTCCTTTTTTAAAACCAGTTGTATTTACGTTTGCAATATTATTACCTATTACGTCTAATTTTGTTTGAAATCCTTTCATACCTGATATACCTGAATACATGGAACGTAACATTTTATTTTCCCCCTTATTTTTATTTGATTTTATCTCTACCATCAATGGCTTTGAGATTTTTGGCATGCACTCATTTTATTGTCAGTCTTTTTCAGCAGTTGTATCGTTTATTTGCAAAATAGAGTCTGCATATACTTCTTCCCCATTCTCTAATGCTAAGATAGCCCAGCCATCTTTTTGACTTACAGCTATTACATTACTAGTCTCAACATCTAATTTTTCTCCAGTTTCTTCATCAAACGTTGGATAGGAAACATTGGTACCCACCAGATGACTGTATTTAATAACTGGCGATATTAGCTGACTCTCCACTAGATTATCTATGGAAGACCTCATATTCATTAACTGTTCCAACGAGGAGAAAGTAGTCATTTGAGAAACAAATTCACGATCATCCATTGGATTTAATGGATCTTGGTTTTGCAATTGTGTCATCAAAATTTTCATAAATTCATCTTTTCCAAGTTGGTTTCCTGGACTTCTAGATGTAGACTGATTTTTTAAATATAACGTTGTATCTATCGTGGGCATTTTTAACACCTACACTTTCTCATTCATTAATAACTCATGAAAATGGACCTCTGTATCCTCATTTGATTGCTTATTTTGCTTTGATTGTCCAGGATGATTTTGATCCTCTTTATTTGCTTGCTCCTGTTCTCTCTCTTTTTCATATAATTCTTGGTTGGATTGAAAATTCACATCTAGTTTTTCAATGGTAATCTGATGTGGTGAGAACATACTTTTAAGCTGATGTATATTAGATTGCAATATCTCTTTTGTTGCCTGGGACGTAACAATTATTTTTACTGTCATGTCACCACCAACCTGTGTTAATCGAAGCCTTATTTCTCCTAAAGTATCAGGACGAAGTGCAATGGATAGTTGGTTTATCCCATTAGGTTTTGCTAAAAATTTACTTCTCCTTATTATGTTTTGAAATTGATCCATGATATCCTGATCAACTGGATAAGAACCTTGTATCTGTGACATATTCACATAAATCGCGTATTGCTCCAGCTTAGATATTGACATGCTTGAAAAAGAACTACCTAATCCAGCAGGTTTATACCCAAAGGAATTATTATTCATTACTTTTTGAACAAAATTAACAATGTTAGACTCTGTCACATCAGAATCCAAATCACCATATTGTTGCAGGGCAAACTGATGCTTTCTTTGAAAGACGTCTAGTAAGCTTCTCCAGATTTTCGTTTCTATTGTATCTTCGTTCGTTTGTGGTTTAATTTGGTTTTCCTTCGCATTATACTTCTTTTCTAACATTATCCATTGTTCAATGAATGCTAAAAGCTTTGGTGCTATTTTTTTGATTTCTTGGTTGCTTGAAACTTGAGCAATTAACTTCTCGGCCTTTTGTACTATTTCTGTAAAATACTTTTTGATTTCTACATCTGTTCTTCCTAAATTATCTTGTATTACTTTTTGAGGTTTGGCGTCTTTATAACTGCCGATAAAAGATTTTATACCCTCAAAAAAATGATCAGAATTGACTTTTATATCTTTCTGGTCATTTAAATGATTAAGAGGTATACTTGGTATTTTATAAACTATTTTGGCGACATCTGCGTGAGTATTATCCTGGACCATAGTGGATTGGTTTCGTTTATTATGTGCAGTATGTAATGCCTTCCAATTCTTATTTTCTTTAAGAACCCCGTTTATCATTTTCATTTCTGTTATTTCGCTTTCGCTATAATAATCCTTATTCATTGTTTCCGATTGCTTCAATGCTAGAAGTTCCGCTTTTATCGTTTTGTTGAAATCTTGTTCATTAGAAACTTGCGTTAATTCCTCTCCTTCCTTATCTCTTATTCTAAGAAATGGAGATATTGACGAGAGATCTAATGAAAACATCTGTTCTTGAAAACTAGGTATTAAATTCGAATCCCAATCAGATTTACCTTTCTTTTGAACAACGAGGGGAATAGAGGACTGGGGTTCTTCCCCTTCTTCTAGGATTTTTTTAGGTCTTGTGAACCAATCATGGTGAAAATTAACAGTCCTTCTTGAGTCTTTTTCAAATTTTCTTCTTTTTTCATTACTCATTTCATCATCAACGTTTTTCTGGTTATTGAATAGTTGGTGAAAAAAGTTACCTCTCTCTTCATTCTCATTTATATTATCTTTCGTAAAACTTGAAGAATAATTTTCTCGGGTTAGTGGATGAATATGCATCTCTGCACCCCCTCTCAAATATGTATCTATTCACTAATGTTAATCAAGAGCTGTGTATATTCCGCTGCTAAGCTAGGATCCATTGCTTCAAAAATTTTACCACGCGCATCATTTGGTAATTGCTCTAAAACAGCAAGACCTACTTCCTTATCTAATTTTTGAAATATCAGGGCTGCTTGTGTCTCATCCATCTTTTTAAAAGAGGCTGAAACGGTTTTTATTGTATCTCTCTTCTCTAGCTCTTTCGTTTTTTCTTCTTCCTTAACAGTTTTTCCGCTTTTATTTTTGTTTTTCTCTTTTATCAAATCTTGCTCTAATTGATCAATGGTACTTTCAAGATCATCAATTTTTTTATTTAACTGTTCAATCTCCTTATCTTTATTAGCAATTTTTGTTTTTATCCTCTCTGTATTATTCATTGCATTCTCCTTTTTAGAGGAAGTAACGAGAGAGGAAACTACTGGTAAATTAATCCTAGATTTTTCCACCCAGTCAATTACATTGAAACCTGCAACGGATAAGATAACAATGGTTATCAATGTAACAAGAATAAAGGGAATAATGATGGCGTAAAAAAACCATCGTACTGTATTCTTTTTATTATTTTTACTATTCATCGACTTAGCCATATCCCTCACCTGATTAACTTCGAATATGTTGTTGAATTGAAATTTCATCCATTGCTAAATTTTCATCTTTCTTTTCTTTTTCTTTTTTAGACATTTCTCGATGCTTTAGAATGGATTGAAATTTTTTCATTTCAATATGTGCATCTTTCAGTTTCATTTGCTTGAAATTCATTACATTCCTTGCTTTGTTAACCTCTGCTTGTAGATTGATAATTTGTTTATTTAATCTTTCAATATAGATCATCTGCTCCCTAATCTTTTCAATCGGTACTTCTTTCTCTACATTGCTATCATAAAAGCTTTCTGCGTCTTCTTTTCTTTTTAATAGTGTATATAACTGGTTAGCAACCTCTTCGAATAAGGTTATTGATTGATTAAATGCTTTTTGTGCATCTGTCTTTTCTTTTTCGTATACACGTAAAATTTTAGATAACGCGATCGTTTCAGCCATTAATCCATCCCCTCACTAAATAACATCTGCATTTTTTCAATTGCATTTTCTAGTGTTTCCTGTTCAAATATATCTTGTTTTAAAAACGCTTGGATTTTTGGATAGTAAGCTATTGATCTGTCTATCTCATAATCAGTTCCTTTTTTATAAGCACCAATATGAATTAATTCACTATTTTCCTCATATGTAGCCATTAATGTACGTACTTGTTTTGCCATTTCACGATGCTTTTGATCCGTTATGTGATTCATTACACGACTAATTGATTTCAATATATTGATCGCTGGAAATTGTCCTTGCTCAGCCAACTTTCGATCTAACACAAAATGCCCATCTAAAATCCCCCGTACTGTGTCTGCTATTGGTTCATTCATATCATCCCCATCTACTAAAACTGTGTAAAAGGCCGTTATCGTTCCCTTTTCACTAGAACCACTACGTTCCAATAATTTTGGTAATATAGCAAATACAGATGGTGTATATCCTTTTGTTGTCGGAGGCTCTCCAGTTGCCAACCCAATTTCTCTTTGTGCCATAGCTACCCTAGTAACGGAATCCATCATTAAATTAACCTGATAACCTAAATCACGAAAATATTCACTAATTGCTGTTGCTGTATAAGCTCCTCTTATACGCATAAGTGCCGGTTGATCTGAAGTAGCTACAACAACAATTGTTTTTTTCAAACCATCCTCACCGAGGTCTTTTTCTATAAACTCTCTAACTTCCCGTCCTCGCTCACCAATTAAAGCTATTACATTTACATCCGCACTACTATTACGTGCAATCATTCCAAGTAGTGTACTCTTTCCTACCCCACTTCCCGCAAAAATACCAATTCGCTGTCCTTGTCCAACTGTTAACAATGAATCAATCGCCCTTATCCCTACTTGAATTGGTTCTGATATCGGCGCGCGTAACATTGGGTTCGGTGGCGATTGTTCAGTTATGTAATTTGATAGACCTTCAGGAAGTGGAGATTGATCAAGTATTTGCCCTAATGAATCTACTACTTCGCCAATTAGTCTTTGTCCAATTTTCACTGTGAGCGATCTTCCTGTAGCTTCTACTAAACAACCTGGTCCAATTTCTACTACTTCTGTATACGGCATAAGTATAATTTTTTCACGATCAAAACCAACCACTTCAGCGAGAACGGGAGCTTTACAGTTTTTTAATACATGTATATGACATACTTCTCCAATATTGGCACTTGGTCCATGCGATTCAATCATAATTCCAACTACTCTTAAAACCTTCCCATACCGCTTATATGGATCTACTTTGTCAATGGCAGTAAGTAAATGGTCTATATTCATTGTTTATTCTCCATCACTAATTCAAGCAGAGTATTACGTATTTGTTGTAATTGTGTATCAATACTTGCGTCTATTTGTCCAAAGGGATGTTCAATTAAACAATGGCCTTTTTCTGCATTCTTATCGATATGCAATGTAATATCTTTTTTATTTTCAAAAATATATTCTAATTCCTCTTTTTGTTGTAAAACATTTACGTAGTCATCGGGATTTAAATACATAATAATATCTGTTTGATCTTTTAATTCTTTGATCGCCTCTTTAACAATGATTAAAAATGCTTCAGGATTTGTCGATAGGTTTTGTTTCAACACTTTTTCCGCAGTTTGAATAGCTATTGCTAAAATCATATCTTCATTTTGTTCCACTGTATGATGGTAATCTACAATAGCTGCGTCTATTATCGTATTTGCCTTTTCTAATAAATGCTCATATTGTTGGACACTTTCTTGCCTGCCTAATTCAAAGCCCGCACGATATCCTTCTTCTTTTGCTTGTTCCAAGTAACTTTGTTTTTCGATCTCCCAAATTTCTTTTTCCTTTTCAATCTTAGCCTTCGTTTCATTTAAAATATCTTGTTGTTGTTTTCTAAGTTTTTGTAACTTTTCATATCCTATTTGTATTTCCTCTTGTATCGCTTGGTATTCACTATCGTAGGATTCCCCCTCATGAATCTGTGCTTTATCCTTAATAAGTTCAATTGGTTTTATTTTAATTACTCTTTCTGTTAATTTTAAAGGGCTGGAAGAATAGAGCTTAGACAATTATGTCATCACCTCCACCTCGAGCAATTACAATTTCTCCTGTTTCCTCTAGTTTTCGGATAACCGATACAATACTTGTTTGCGCATCCTCCACTTCTTTTAATCGAACTGGACCCATATACTTCATATCTTCTTTGTATGTTTCCGCCATCCGCTCAGACATATTTTTAAATATAATTTCTTTTACTTCGTCACTCGCTATCTTAAGAGATAGTTGTAAATCTTTGTCCTCGACTTCACGTATCACTTTTTGAATCGCACGGTTGTCTAAAATAACGATATCTTCAAAAACAAACATCCGTTTTTTAATTTCATTTGACAATTCAGGATCCTGAACTTCTAATGCATCAAGAATAGTTCTTTCTGTACTTCTATCAACCCCATTTAATACTTCAACTACTGCTTGAATGCCTCCAGTTTGTGTATAATCTTCTGTTAAGGAAGTTGCGACATTTCGTTCTAACACTTGTTCCACCTGACTTATAATTTCAGGTGAGGTAGAATCCATTGTTGCAATACGTTTTGCTATATCCGCCTGCATTTCTTGTGGCAGATCAGATAATATTTGACCCGCCTGTTCCGAATCCAAATACGATAAAATGAGTGCAATAGTTTGCGGGTGTTCTGTTTGAATAAAGTTTAATAGTTGTTGAGGTTCGGCTTTTCTGGCAAATTCAAATGGTCTTACCTGTAATGAAGACGTTAAACGATTAATAATATTTGTTGCTTCCTGTTTGCCAAAAGCCTTCTCTAGAACCGTCTTAGCATATCCAACTCCCCCTTGCGAAATATAGTCTTGTGCTAAAGCTATTTGATAAAATTGCTCTAATGTATCCTCTTTTTGTCTGGAATCTACTTTTTTCACGGAGGATATTTCTAAACTTAATTTCTCGATTTCTTCTTCATTTAAATGCTTATAAATTTGTGCAGATACATCTGGACCAAGCGTAATTAAGAGAATTGCTGCTTTTTGTTTTCCTGTTAATCTTTTATATTTTGTCATATGCAATCCTCCTATTCCTCGCTAATCCAGCTTCTTAAAAGCTTCGCAAATTCTTCTGGTTTCTCTTTTGCCATCTTCTCTAACTGTTTTCTGCGGACGATCAATTCACTTTCTGGTTGTTCATCCAGTTCCGGAACATTAACGCGGGGAATCTCCGGTTGTGTTTCCGTTGAAATTGTTTCAGAAACTGGTTCATCTTCTGCGTTTTTCTTTTTATTTCGCAATAATAAAATGATTAAAATGGTAATAATAATTAGCAGAATGGCTCCTATAACGTACATCCAGACAGGAATAAAAGGATGAGCGGTTTCGGAAAATGGCTGATTATCACTGAATTCCTGAAAAACAATAGATATGTTTTCTTCAGGATCAATTTCACCATAATCCTTATCTATTGAGGTACTAACAACAGAATTTAAAATAGAATTAATCCCTTCCTTAACAGCATTCTGATCCTGCTGAGATAAATATTGAATAGCTTTCCCATCCCCATTTTTCACACGATCTACCGCCACCTGTATACCTAAATCTCGAACTTTATATGGGCTTTCGATAATTTCTTTTCGAATTCGATTAAATTCATTGTTGACCGTTTCTTTATCTAATTCATATTGACCCTCTGGATCATCTTCCGTACCTTGGTATGTAGGAATATCTTCATCTCCAGTACCGGCTGTTCCACCAACAGGAGGGGTTCCGGAATATGTTTCATGAACTGTTTCAATACTTACTGGCAGTCCTTCCATATTATCCATGTCAACTGGATGAACAAGTTCCTCAGTCCGGTTTTCTTCCGTGAAATCGACATCTGCTATCACTGAAACAATCACTTTTTCTGTTCCCACTAATGCACCAAGCATTTGTTGAAGTCTTTTTTGAATATCTTTCTCTATATCTTTTTTTACCATCTGCTGATAAGAATGTTTATCTTCATTACCACCAGCATTTTGTGTGTTTTTATCGAAATATTCAAAGTATTGATTCATAATTACGATATTTTCAGCTGGTAAGTTAGGAATAGCTTTTGAAACTAAATGATAAAGTGAATCGATTTGGTTCCCCTTAAACTCATAACCCGGGTTTGTATTTAACACAATTGAAGCACTAGCTTCCTCTGAATTATCACTGACAAACACAGGTTCTTCAGGCATATTAATCATTACCTTTGCATCTTCAATACCATCAATTTCTTTCATTAAATAGGCTAATTCAGTCTGCATTGCGTCGAGTTTCATAACGTTAAATTCATTGTCAGTAACCCCCCAAGAGGAATTTTCACTAAAGGATGAATAATCGATATTACCACTGTTTGGCAATCCCTGCCCCGCAAGATCAACAAGCAATGTATCTACATCATCTTCTGGTACAGTAATCGTAGTGCCAGCCTCTTCTAATTCATATGTAATTCCTCGCGTATCAAGTTCATCTTTAATTTGTCCGACCTCTTGTAGGGATAAATTATTATATAAGGGAACGAGTTTTTTATTCGACTGATAAAAAATTATAGCAAGTATTATGATCAAAATAATCAAGAATGATCCAATAAAAATTAACTTCTGAGATTTTGTTCGCTCCATCCACACATTTTTCGCTGCATTTTGGAAGCTTTTAATTTTTTCCTTCATAAATTCCCCCGCCAAATCCAAAAACGTCCTTCATTCTACATATTTATTTTCTTTTATATTATTTAAACTTGCATACGCATTATTTCATTATAGGCATCAATAACTTTTCGTTGAATTTGTACAGTTGTCTCAAGAGTAACACTTGCTTTTTGAGCAGCTATCATTACATCATGCAAATTATGAATTTCCCCCATAGCTAATGCTTCCGTCTTCTTATCCGACTCTTTTTGAGCATCGTTCACTTTATTTAGTGCTTTTTTCAATGTATTTGAAAAATCCAAACTTTGCGATGCCTCACGCAAGTATTTTGGTCTTGATGACGATGAAAGAGGTGATATTGGCTCTAATATATTGCTCGTTGTTAGATTCATTTTATACTACTCCTTGTTAATTATTTTCCAATTTCCAATGCTTTCATCAACATATTTTTACTAGCATTTAAAGCTGTTACATTCGCTTCATATGATCGTGTTGCACTCATTAAATCCACCATTTCTTTTAGTGGATCAACATTAGGGAGTTGTACATATCCCTCCTCATCAGCATCAGGATGTGCAGGCTGATATACATATTTAAAAGGAGTTTCATCTTCCATTATTTTGGATACTTCAACACCAGATCCCGCATTATAGTGAGTTCTAGTAGCTTTGTCTAATAATGATTGAAAGCTTTTATTCTTTGGTGTCACTACCGCCATTTTTCGTCTATAGGCCTCATATTCTCCATTCTCATTCATAGTGGCTCTAGTAGTCTGAGCATTAGCAATATTAGAAGAAATGATATCCATCCGTAATCTTCCTGCTGTTAATGCACTCGCGCTTGAGTTGAAAGCATTAAATATAGACAAAACTATTTACCTCCTCTAATCACTGTTTGTATTGTATGAAACTTGCCATTAAGTCTATCAACTAATCCTTGATAATAAATTTGGTTTTTTGCTAATTCAGCCATCTCTTTATCAATATCCACGTTATTTCCATTATGGTTGTAATTCGAATTCATTTTAGTAATTGTTTGAAACGAGCGACTTGCAGATCCGTTATCGAATGGCATATGTTTAGGATGGGTCCTTTTCATCTTAGAAGCGCTGTTCAATTCATCATTCAAAACATTCCTAAAAACAACATCTTTTGACTTATATCCTGGTGTGTCGATATTTGCAATGTTATTAGAAATTGTTTGATTTTTGACTGCTGAATAGTCTAGCGAGCCTTCTAGCATCCGTACGGTACTGCCAAATAAATCCACATGGATCACTCCTCTTTTTGTCCCATTCTATATAAGTCGAAATATGTATTTTACTACCAATTATTATAATTTATATGAGGATTAAAGTCTATCGAATTTGACAGATATTACCTTACTCACAAATATTTTATAAAAAAACGGGACTTTAAACCCATTAAAACACAAAAAAAGCTAACCTTATCGGCTAGCTTTTTTTCCTTATATATTACCTTGTACGTAATTTTTCTAATTCTACTAGGAATTTATCATTTAACACCTTGATATAAGTCCCCTTCATACCAAGTGAACGAGATTCGATTACACCAGCACTCTCTAATTTCCTTAATGCATTAACAATAACAGATCTTGTAATACCTACTCGATCAGCAATTTTACTTGCAACAAGCAAGCCTTCGTTACCATCTAATTCTTCGAAAATATGATCGATTGCTTCAAGCTCACTATATGACAAGGAGCTTATAGCCATTTGAACAACAGCCTTACTTCTTGCTTCCATTTCTATCTCTGCTGATTTTTCTTGTAATATTTCCATGCCAACAACGGTAGCACCATATTCTGCAAGAAGCAAGTCATCTTCATTAAACTCATCTGTTAACGTTCCTAGAATAAGAGTTCCTAAACGTTCGCCCCCGCCTATAATTGGCACGATTGTTGTTAAACCATTTTGAAATAGCTCACGATTTTCAACAGGAAAAACAGTATATTGACTGTCAATATCTAAATTCGCTGTTGTTTCTTGAATACTAAATAAACCTTTCGTGTATTCTTCAGGGAACCTTCTTTCTTCAAGCATGCTTTTCATTCGCTCGTTTTCTATTTCCTGATTAATAGCATATCCTAATAGTTTTCCCCTACGGCTTAAAATAAAAATATTTCCCTTGATAACATCCCTTAGTGTTGCAGACATATCGTTAAAATTCACTGATTTACCTGTAGTTGTTTGTAACATTGCATTAATTTTTCTTGCACGATTTAATAGTTCCATAAATGATCCTCCATTCAATATTCGAGATTATAATACGTTTTAATGTTCCTTTTCCCTTAGAGTATAAACTGACTTAAATCTTTATTTTTTACAATTGTACTTAATTTTTCATCTACATACGTTGGAGTAATTTCGATTGTCTCCATATTTATATCTGTTGCTTCAAATGACAAATCTTCCAATAACTTTTCTAATATTGTGTGAAGTCTGCGCGCACCAATATTATCAGTATCTTGATTTACTTCATATGCTATTTCTGCCAGTCTTTCTATAGCTTTGTCTGTAAAAACAACATTTATACCTTCTGTCTTTAATAACGCTTGATATTGTTTTAATAATGCATTGGAAGGTTCATTTAGTATTCGTTTAAAATCTTCTACAACTAGTTTTTCAAGTTCTACACGAATTGGAAACCGTCCCTGTAATTCTGGTATTAAATCAGAGGGCTTTGCCATATGAAAAGCACCAGCCGCTATAAATAGCATATGATCAGTTTTTACTGGACCATGTTTTGTAACGATTGTTGAACCTTCAACAATCGGTAAAACATCGCGTTGCACACCTTCTCGTGAAACATTCGCTGCATTTTCTTGCTTTGCTGCAACTTTATCAATCTCATCAATAAAGATAATTCCTGATTGTTCTGAGCGTTCTACAGCTTCTTGTACTACTTCTTCCATATCTATTAATTTTTGTGCTTCTTGTTGAGTTATAACTTTTCTTGCTTCAGATACTGGAAGTTTACGCTTTTTTTTCTTTTTAGGCATAAACTGACCTAAGGCATCCTGCATATTCATACCCATTTGTTCCATGCCCGACCCTTGGAGCATATCAAACATCGAAGGTGGAGATTCTTCTATTTCTACAGTGACTGTATGATCTTCTAATTCCCCAAGAGCTAATAAATGTTCCGTCCGCTTTCGTTTATTTTTTATCTCTTCATCTTTTTCAGTATCATTGTTTTCATCTTTATCATTGTCTTGGCTAGAAAATATCATTTCAAATGGGTTTTTAATGGAAGATTGATGTTTTTTAGCCTGGGGAACAAGTAATGTTACTAGCTTTTTATTTGCTTCAGTTTCAGCCTTGCTCATGACTTTACTCATCTTTTCTTCCTTCACCATTCGCATAGCCATTTCAACTAGATCACGAACCATTGATTCAACATCACGGCCAACATAACCAACTTCTGTAAATTTTGTTGCTTCTACTTTTACAAAAGGTGCACCAACCAATTTCGCTAACCTTCTTGCTATTTCTGTCTTTCCTACACCTGTTGGTCCGATCATTAGAATGTTTTTTGGGACAATCTCGTCCTTTATTGATTCATCAAGCTGCATTCGGCGATATCGGTTACGCAGGGCAACAGCAACTGATTTTTTTGCATCATGCTGACCAATGATATAGCGATCCAATTGTTCTACTATTTGTTTTGGAGTATAATTGATTGCCATCCTATTCAAAAACCTCCTTTTATTCAAGTACTTCTAAAGTTATATGATTATTCGTGTACACACATATCTCCCCAGCAATTTCTAATGCTGACTGGGCAATCTCTTTTGCAGTTAAATCATTCGAATGTTTCACCAATGCTCTGCCAGCACTTAAGGCGTAATTTCCGCCAGATCCGATCGCTAATATACCGTCATCTGGTTCTATTACTTCGCCTGTTCCGGATACCAAAAACATATTGTCTTTATTCATGACAATAAGCATCGCTTCCAGTTTGCGTAAAACCTTATCACTACGCCATTCTTGGGCTAACTCAACAGATGCTCTTGTTAAATTCCCATTAAATGTTTGTAATTTCCCTTCAAACTTTTCAAATAAAGTAAATGCATCTGCAACTGAACCAGCAAATCCTGCCAGAACTTGCCCATTAAATAATGTCCGTACTTTTTTTGCTTTATGTTTCATAACAACCGCGTTTCCTAAAGTAACCTGGCCATCTCCACTCATTGCGGCTTGCCCGTTATGCCTAATCGCAAAAATAGTTGTGGCATGCATTTGATTTGCCACATTTCTCACCTCTTTTAACCTGATTTTAATGATCATCAGTTGTTGCTCTTGGATGACTTTTCATATAGACACTTTTCAAACGATCCTTTGTTACATGTGTATAAATTTGTGTTGATGACAAGTTTTCATGACCTAATAATTCCTGCACAGACCGAATATCTGCACCCTCATTTAACATATGTGTCGCAAAAGTGTGTCGTAATTTATGTGGATTCACATGAATTGTCAATGCCGCTTTTTCCACCATTTTATTCAAAATTAGCCGAATTCCTCTTGCTGTTAAAGGATTCCCTCTGGCATTTAAAAAGACTGTGTTGGTCAACGAATGTGCTTTTTTCAATAGCTTCGTTCTGCCATCATTTATGTAAACTCTTAAGGCTTCTTCTGCGAAGTGTCCAAAGGGAATGTAGCGTTCTTTTCGTCCCTTTCCCTGCACATTTAATATGTTTAATGAAAAGTCAATATTTTCAAGCAGGAGACCCTGACATTCACTAACCCTCATACCTGTTGCATATAGTATTTCTAAAATAGCTTGATTTCTTTGACCGATTGGATCACTTAGGTCGTTAACCTTAAACAGTTTCTCCAACTCTTCCATATATATAAATTCCGGAATTGGTTTATCTGATTTTGGTAACGTTATTTGCATAAATGGATTTTTATTTACCTGATTTTCTCTTTCTAAAAATCGAAAAAAACTTCTCAAACTAGATATTTTTCTTGATACAGATCTCCTGCTCAATTGTTGATGATAAAGATCTGTTAGGAACAATCGTACAACATTATGATCAATATCATTTAAATTACTAATTCCTTCTTTTTCCAAAAACGCAAACATTATTTCCAGATCATTCAGATAATACTTAATGGTATATGGCGATGCGTTTTTTTCAATTTGCAAGTATTCAACAAAAGAATTATAATGATAAGTTCGATTATTCAAATCTACACCTCACTGAACAGCGAATAAATCATATCATACAATAAATCGTAAATCAATAAATTTAACAAAATTGTAACAAAATTCAGAAACAAGCATCGGATTGATATTGTATTGAGAAAATGGTGAACATCGCTGTGTAAAGGTTTTATACTTACCAAGGCGTAATTATATCTTTTATAGATTAAATAGTCAACCAACACAGTTCAACTATTTTAAAAACTTTCACTTCCTCCTTCAAAACCTCTTGTGTAAGCTTTCCTTCCCTATTTTGGTATCCTTATTATTTATGGACAACTTTTCAATTAAATATTCCTAATGCTTTAATTTCTGCTTTTGTTTCTACGGTTCCTAAGTCATAAATCCGGCGATATATAGTTAACAGATGATAATCATAGTTATTCCGCTCATCATCTGCTCCCCGTTCATTAAAAGGTTTTGCCAAATATTTCACAGTATTTTTTACATCATTGTCTTTTTCATCAAACAATTCTTTGATTTCATTCAATTCCTCTGGAGACGCGTAAATTTCATATTCTATCCCATCTTTTACCGAGGTTTCTCTTATATCATCCTTATCAACAGTAACAAAATAGCTTTTTCTCTCTGTCATGATAATAACCTCCTTCTGTAAAAGCTAATTCCCTTTTGTTCCCCTTTTAAAACTTTAGAAAGAATAAAATATTTCCACTAAAAAACTGCTCGTACCAACCACGAGCAGTTCAATGTTAACCTTGGGCTTCTTCTTTATAATCACAATTCGTACACTTTACTTGTGATTCTTTTTTAGTTTTCTTCTCGACTAATAATGATTCACATTTTGGACAAGACCTTGCTATTGGTTTATCCCATGATACAAAATCACACTCTGGGAAACGATCACACCCATAAAATTTGCGTTTCTTTTTTGACTTTCTTTCAACTACATTGCCTTCTTTACATTTAGGACATTTTATTCCAATTTCCTTTAAAATAGGCTTTGTGTTCCTGCAGTCTGGAAAGTTAGAACACGCTAAAAACTTGCCATATCGTCCCATTTTATAAACCATTTCATGCCCACATTTCTCACAATCAATCCCGGCAGGTTCGTCCCTGATTTCCACCTTCTCCATTTCCTCTTCAGCAACTTCCAAACGTTTTTGAAAGTCTTGATAAAAATCATCTATTACTTTAATCCATTCTGATTTTCCTTCTTCAATAGAGTCTAAGTCACTCTCCATTTTACTAGTAAAGCCAACATCAATAATTTCCGGAAAAAATTCATTAACCATATTGACTACAATCGTACCTAATTCAGTAGGAATAAAACGTTTATTATCAATACTTACATAACCCCTGCGCTGAATGGTGTCCAAAGTAGGTGCGTATGTTGAAGGACGCCCAATCCCCTTCTCTTCCATGGTTCGTACTAATCGAGCTTCTGTATATCGAGGTGGTGGCTGCGTAAAATGCTGGTTTGGAGTAATCTCTTTCGCATCCACAATTTCTCCTTCTTCTAAATTAGGTAAATATTTATTTTCATCCTTTTTCTTATCATCAGTTCCTTCAACATATACCTTCATAAAACCGCTGAATTTAATTTTAGAACCAGTTGCCCGAAATTCAACTCCATTATTTTCTAAATGGGCTGTTATCGTATCCATAATTGCTGGAGCCATTTGACTTGCTAAAAATCGTTCATAAATTAATTTATATAAGCGAAATTGATCACGAGACAAAACTTCCTTTAGTGATTTTGGATCTCTAATCGTAGAAGTAGGACGGATAGCCTCATGAGCATCTTGTGTGCCTTCTTTTTTATTTCCAGATCCTTTTTGAATTCCTAAATATTTTTCACCAAACTGTTCTTTAATATATGCCTTCGCCTCTTCTTTTGCAGTATTTGATATTCGGGTTGAGTCTGTACGCATGTATGTTATTAAACCAGTAATCCCACCCGCCTTTTTCCCAAGATCAATACCTTCATATAGTTGTTGGGCAACCATCATTGTTTTTCTAGCTCTAAAGTTAAGCTTTCGGGCTGCCTCCTGTTGTAAAGAAGAAGTTGTAAATGATTTGGCTGGATTTCTTCTCCGTTCTCTTTTATTCACTTTACGAATTGTAAATTTTTTGTCTTTTAATTTATCAAGAACTTGTTTTACTTCCTTTTCATTTTTCAATTCTGCTTTCTTGCCATCAATTCCATAAAAGGAACCTTCAAAGTTACTTTTCCCCTTTTGAAAATTCGCTTCTATCGACCAATATTCCTCCGGTTTAAAATTTTCTATTTCGTTTTCCCGGTCAATGATCATTTTTAATGCAACCGATTGAACTCGTCCAGCACTTAACCCTTTTTTTATTTTCTTCCATAGTAAAGGACTGATGTTATAACCGACCAAACGATCTAGAACCCGTCTAGCTTGCTGCGCATCAACTAAATCCATATCAATGGACCTTGGATGTTTAAAAGATTCTTTAATAGCATCTTTTGTTATTTCATTAAATACGACACGACAGTTCGAATCTTCATCTACATTAAGTGCATATGCTAGGTGCCATGCAATAGCTTCCCCTTCTCTATCAGGGTCGGCTGCTAAATATATTTTTTTTGCTTTTTTCGCTGCTTTTTTCAAATCTTTTAATACATCGCCTTTACCGCGAATGGTAATATATTTGGGTTTATATGATTCCTCAACATTTACGCCCATTTGACTTTTAGGTAAATCACGAACGTGTCCCATTGATGCTTTCACTTTATATTTTTTTCCTAAATAACGTTCAATTGTTTTCGCTTTTGCAGGCGATTCAACAATCACAAGATAATCTGACATATTTATTTCCTCCTACAGTGAGGTACAAATTCTAGAATTTAAAATCTTCACTAATATTAAATATATACTACCTTTTTGTCAAACATACTGTAAAAAAAGGGCTTTCATTTATATATATCACTGAGAGAAAAAATTGCTGCCAATTGTTTCCCAGTCTTCCTGTATATCCTCAACAGTTTGAACAAGTTTAGCTCCATCTTGAATCATTTGATGGCATCCTTTCGTTTGAGGTATAAGTGGTGATCCAGGTACAGCATATACTTCTCTTCCTTGATCAAGGGCTTGATCTACCGTAATCAATGTACCACTTCTTTCAGTAGCTTCAATTACTAAAGTCCCAAAACTCAACCCACTAATTATTCGATTTCTTTCAGGGAAGTGGTACCGCTTTGGAGGGACGTTAGGGGGGTATTCTGATAGTACCAATCCTTTTTCTGCGATTTGATTAAATAACGTAAAATTTTGTTTCGGATAAATATGATTAAACCCACCGCCTAAAACAGCAATCGTCTTCCCTGTATAACTTAATGCTAATTTATGCGCATAACTATCGATCCCCTTAGCCATCCCACTTACTATAACCCAATCTTTTTCAACCAATGGCTTTACGATGAGTTTCATTTTTAGCAATGCTTCTGTGGATGGATTTCTCGTTCCAATTACACTAAGTACAGGTGAATGCTGTAACAATAAGGGGTTTCCTTTAGCATAAAGCACAAATGGTGGATCTTTAATAGGTTTTAACACATGTGGATAGTTTTCGTCAACTATTGTTATGATCGTATATTGATTTACATCCTGTTTTATTTGTTTTTTTAATGCATCATTACGTAGATCTTTATAAAAGGTAATAGCATTTTTCATAGAGAGTAATAAAAGCCTGCTAAGCTGAGCGGGGCGCAATTCATAAACTCGTTTAAAAGTGGGGTCGTCATGAAGGATCCTCTGAATTGTTTTTCGTGTAATACCACGGCATCTATGAATATGTATGAGCCGATTTCGAATAGATTGCAATAAATCACTTCCTCTTGTTCATTTTTAAGAAAAGAACCCAAAAGTGTCAATACTTTCGGGTCCTTTTCATTTAAAGTGTTTTGCATTTCTCTTGCAAGTTATTTTCTTTCAGAACCTCAATCATCGTTTCACCCATCTCAGCAGGTGTTTTAGCTACTTTAATACCGCACTCTTTCATGACGCGATTTTTTGCTTCTGCAGTACCTTCTCCTCCAGAAATAATCGCTCCAGCATGTCCCATACGTTTTCCTGGAGGTGCAGTAGCTCCGCCAATAAAGCCTACTACTGGTTTGGTCATGTTAGCCTTTACCCATTCGGCAGCTTCTTCTTCAGCAGTACCACCAATCTCACCAATCATAATAACTGCATATGTTTCCGGATCCTCATTAAAAGCTTTTAAAACGTCGATGAAATTGGTTCCATTAACTGGATCGCCACCGATACCTACAGCTGATGTTTGGCCATAACCAGCTTCAGTCAATTGATGTACTGCCTCATACGTCAATGTACCAGAACGAGAAACTACTCCAATATGGCCTTTTTTATGAATATATCCTGGCATAATACCAATTTTAGACTCGTCTGCTGTAATAACACCAGGACAGTTAGGACCTATCAAACGTGTCTTTTTGCCTTCCATATAACGTTTTACTTTTACCATATCCATAACTGGGATATGTTCTGTAATACAAATTGCAAGATCTAATTCTGCGTCTACAGCTTCAAGGATTGCATCTGCTGCAAATGGGGCAGGTACATAAATGACAGATGCTGTAGCTCCAGTTTCCTCCACTGCTTCTTGAACCGTATTAAAAACCGGTACACCTTCAACTTCAGTGCCACCTTTTTTAGGTGTTACACCACCAACGATTTTTGTGCCATACTCAAGCATTTGTTTTGTATGGAATCTAGCTGTGCCACCAGTAATTCCTTGGACAATTACTTTTGTATCTTTGTCAACATATACACTCATTTTCGTCCGTCCTTTCTATACAAACCTAAATACATTGCAATAGTTAATTAAAAGTCTTCATAAATGTATTCTTTTTTTTATAGGTGAAAAAATATTTGTTATTTAACCATTGAAACAATTTTTTGCGCGCCGTCTGCCATGGAATCTGCAGATGTTATATTTAATCCTGATTCATTTAAAATGTTCTTACCTAACTCGACATTAGTTCCTTCTAAACGAACAACAAGAGGTATTTCTAATCCAACTTGTTTTGTAGCTTCTACAACACCCTCAGCTATAACATCACACTTCATAATTCCTCCGAAGATGTTTACAAAAATACCTTTAACATTGGAATCGGACAAGATAATTTTAAATGCTTCTGTTACTTTTTCAGCTGTTGCTCCGCCCCCAACATCAAGGAAGTTCGCCGGATCTCCGCCGTAATGCTTAATAATATCCATTGTGGACATAGCAAGACCAGCACCATTCACCATGCAGCCAATATTTCCGTCTAGAGAAATATAACTTAAATCATGTTTTGAAGCTTCGATTTCCTTCTCATCTTCTTCGCTTAAATCACGCAAATCCATTATATCTTTATTTCGAAATAATGCGTTGTCATCAAAATTCAACTTAGCATCTAGAGCCATTACTTCGCCATCACCAGTTGTAACAAGCGGATTAATTTCTGCAATTGAGCAGTCTTTCTCAACAAATGTACGATAAAGCCCCATCATAAATTTAACAGCTTTACCGATTAGCTCATCAGGAATATTAATATTAAATGCTAAGCGCCGAGCTTGATATCCAGCTAAACCTACAATTGGATCAATTTCTTCTTTGAAAATCTTCTCCGGTGTTTCAGCAGCAACTTCCTCTATTTCAGTACCACCTTCTTCGGATGCCATCATTACAACTCGAGAAGTAGCACGGTCTAGTACAAGACCAATGTAATATTCTTTTTTAATGTCACATCCTTCTTCAATAAGAAGACGTTTAACTTCTTTACCTTCTGGACCAGTTTGATGCGTAACTAGTGTTTTACCTAGGATTTCTTCAGCATATGTACGCACTTCATCTAAATTTTTTGCGACCTTTACCCCGCCGGCTTTTCCTCTGCCACCAGCATGGATTTGTGCTTTAACGACTGTAACAGAACTTCCTAATTTTTCTGCAGCCTCTACAGCTTCGTCTACTGTATATGCAACATGACCATTAGGAACTTTTACGTCATAGTTTCGCAAAATATCTTTACTTTGATACTCATGAATGTTCATCCTTTATCCTCCCATCAAAATTTCAATGCATAACTATTGTATTAAAAATCTACAAATTTCACAACAATTTGCGCTAATCCATGTTAAAGTGACATCATCTAACAATAAAGTATGTCATTTTAGTCTTTTTTGTCTGCTTGAATCGATTGATCTATGCGATAAATAAATGAAAAAACTTCTGCTACTGCCTGATATAATTCTTCAGGTATCGTTTCATTTATATTTAAATCAGATAGAAGTTCAACTAAAGTTACATCTTCTAATAGAGGTATATTATTTTTTTTTGCCCTTTCAATAATTGTACTTGCAACAAGTCCTTTACCTTTAGCTGAAACTTTTGGTGCATATTGCTGATCCCGATTATATTGGAGGGCAACAGCTTTTTTTGTCCGATATTCACTCATATTCGAACATCGACTCCCCTATCGTTTTGTTGGCGGTTTAAAAAAGAACAGTTGGATTTTGACTTATCAATTGCATTTAATGACTTCATAGAAATCGTTGTTAGATGGTAATTTATCCCTGCAAGTCCTTCTTTTAAAACCGACTGCAAAAACTTGGTGCTATGTTTTAAATCGGTATGGTTATTATAAACCGTAATTGCTACCAAGCGATTTTGGACATGCATATCAATAATCGTCTCTTTCATATTCATTAAATCTAAATAAAAAAATATTCGACAGTGATCTGGATTGATCCTATTATTTTCGCTTTTGTCCCCTTCGATATCCAAAAATAAATCGCCGTTTAACCCAATACTCTCTCCTGGAAATTGCAAACTTGCTTGAATAGTACTATTTGTTTCGCTAACTGACTGCAATTGCATTCCATTTATAAAGTTTAAAAAGTGCCTGAAACGTTTTTGTCTCTGTCCATTCTCTTCCTGCAGCACTTGGATGAGCAACGACTTCATCGTACTAATTTGTTGTTCGGTTGCATCCTGTTTGATCAGGTTTTCATGTGATAAACCAATTGAATTCAGTATTAGCTTTAATTGGCTTAAAAATTGCTCTCTAGTTTCCGATCTTAAAAACTGTTCAACTGTAAGGTAAGTTTGCTCATTAGACAAAGCTTGTAAATTTGTATAAAGGTTTTGAAGAGCTACTGGGTTATTATGTAAACTTTTTAAAAGTGTAATCTGCTGTCCCTTTGAGATTAAAGGAATGAAGTCTCGAATGATTCGTTTTTTTAATTTAGCATATTCTTGTCCTTGCAATGAAAGATTAGTGACAATAGCTTTATTCAACGAGTTTCCAAAAGCATTAATGATCTGTTGGGCCACGCTCCTTATACGTGAATGATTTACTAGTAGCTTCTCAAGTATTTTGATTAGAAGCGTTTCATTTATCTTATTGGGCAGGCTTACATTTGCTAAATTTCGATTCGCTATACTAGAGGGGGTTAAATTGTTTTCTCGTAGAAAAGATGTCCACTCTGATTTCCAAGCTGAAAATGTTACAGTTGAATCAATTAAACCGGCTGCTTTTAACAAATTTAAAAAATGCGGATGATTATTCTTAATTTCCGCAGCAATATGACCAATCAGCATATTCTTTGTTTTTAGCGGGGGATCAATTATGTTCTCAAGCATATTTTTGATCTTTTGATATGATGGTTTTTGATTCGTCTCTTTTTGGAGATGTTGTAATAAAGGTCTTATCTGTTCAGTAAAAGTTGCAATTTTTAATGTGTATAACGCATTAAAAACAGGCTCTGTAACAGGAATACGACGAGCAATCATTGCTTGTAGAACTTGCTGAGCTTGGAGCCTATGTTTAGAGCTTTCTATTAGCTGTAAAGCTTTTATCAATTGGTCTTTTCGAAAGGGAATGTTTTTAGTAATCAACTCCTGGATGAATCCCATTGACGTTTTTGTTGCCTTTACCCCAAATTGACTCATTAGATGCTGCACGTTGGTTTGTATACCGGCCTTTAATGGCTCACCAAGCACTTTTAGTCGAACTGCACCTTCAGCTGACTTCACCTGAAAAAGATATTTTTTTCCAGTGGTTAATGAGGCTTCTAATTGAGCTGTCATTTTTTGAGATCCAAGTTGTATATGAGCTTTATTATCTTGAAATATTTTTAAAATTTTACCTTGTACAATCTGTTCAGTCCTCAGAGTGTATTGTTCACTTTTTTGATTAATAGCTGATAAAACTTTTTTGGAGAAAACATTATATATACCCAATTAGAATCACCTCCAACCTTTACATTTATTCTCCCAAGCTTTTACTTTCACTAATCACTTGCCGGACTGGTGCATATGATATTCTATGATAAGGAGTTAGCCCGTTCTCAAATAATATCTTTAGGTGATGCTTTGTTCCATACCCCATATTGGAAGAGAATTCATACGCTGGATACTCTTTATGTATATCTTCCATGATACGGTCTCTTGTGACCTTCGCTAAAATACTAGCAGCTGCTACCGTTATACTTTTTTGATCTCCTTTGATAAGTACTTCAGTTGTACAAGGTAAAGGAGATAGTTCTACAGCATCAATCAATAAATGATTTGGTTTTGGTTTTAATTGTTGAAACGCATCAAACATCGCATATTTTGTTGCTTCAAAAATATTCATTTGATCGATTTTTTGATTGTCTATAATAGAAATACCATAACTAATGGCTTGCTCCTTAATAGTATTAAAAAACATATCACGTTTTGTTTTCGTTAATTGTTTTGAGTCATTTAAGCCAAGTAATTTAAAATTAGGAGGTAAAATAACAGCGGCAGCCACAACTGGTCCTGCCAACGGCCCCCGTCCCGCTTCATCTATCCCCGCTACTAATGTATTTCCCTTCGCATAGTTTTGGCGTTCATATAATGACATTTCCATAAATTTTTTCTCTAATGCTTCTTCTTGTTGTCTCCTCTTCTCATAGCTCTTAATTAGCTTTTGGACTCCTTTACGTTTATCCGACCTTAAAACCTCTATCCACTCTTCTTTCATTTCTCCTTGATCAAATAATTGTTTTAGTTCTAAAATTGATTTTTTTTGCATGGTTGCTTCTACCTCGTTCTCTATCTTATTATCGGCTGGACTTTGTCTTTTTTGAAGTGTTTTAAAAAATGAGACATCCATCCTTTACGATGCATGTCTCCAGTACTAGATGGATTCTAATGTTATTTTGCCAAGCCTACCTGTACGCAGATCATTTAGCACGATATCAGACACCTTATCAAAATTGACATTTCCGCCACTTTCCAAAGCTCCTCTTTGTTTGCCAATTGCAACGAAAATCTCCCACATATCCTCCATTTCTCGATCAATAGCGTATCGTTCTTCCAATAAGCTAGGATAATGTTCTTGGATATATTTAATGACAAAGGCAACGACATCTTGTAATGGCAATAATTGATCTTTTATTGTTCCAATTGCGGCTAAACGATAACCAACATGCTCATCTTCGAATTTCGGCCATAAAATTCCAGGCGTGTCCAGCAAGTCAAAATCATTCTTTACTTTAATCCATAACTGTTGTTTGGTAATTCCTGGCTTGTCACCAGTTTTAGCAATTTTTTTATTTGCCAATTTATTTATTAAAGTGGATTTACCAACATTCGGTATTCCAATAATCATTGCACGCGCAGGTCTTGGCTGAATTCCTTTTTTAATGAGCTTATTCATTTTTTCCTGACCTAGTTCTTTTCCTGTTTGGATGATATATTTTATGTCCTCTTTATCGTTGGCATTTACCGCAATTGCTGGTATGTTTTTTTCTTTAAAATAAGTTATCCATTTTTTTGTTTCTCGGGTATCTGCTAAATCTTTTTTCATTAAGACAATCATCTTCGGTTTATTTTGTAAAACTTGCTTAAGCATAGGATTTTGTGATGATAATGGAGCTCGTGCATCCACTAATTCCATAACAAAATCCACAAGCTTTAATTTTTCCTCTACTTCTCGTTTAGCTTTCGCCATATGTCCGGGAAACCATTGAATAGACATAATCTCACCCTTCCCTATTTATAGTTGTATTTACATAAGTTATTGTCAGCCTTGATTATTCATTTGCACCTAGTATTTTTTTTCGATCAAAAGGCCAGTAAATTAGGCTTGTCTTTCCTACAACTTGATCCATCGACACCACACCAAACATTCTGCTATCTGTTGAATTTTCTCGATTATCCCCGAGAACAAGCACATGATCTTCTGGAATTGTCTCATAACCACCAGGGAGGTCTTCCAATTTAAAATCATTTGTTAACGTTTGATATGACTTTATTTTATTTTTTTGATCTTTTAAGAAAGGTTCTTCCACTTCTTCACCGTCAATATACAGCACATTATCCTTTACCTGTACATGTTCACCAGGTAAACCAATCACTCGTTTGATAAAATCCTTTTGAACGGAAGCGTGAAATACGACAATATCAAAGCGTTCTGGTTCGCTTATGCGGTAGTTAAATTTATTTACAATCATCTGATCCCGATCATGAAGCGTTGGTAGCATGGAAGGTCCATCTACGATAATTGGGGCAAAAAAGAACATCCGAATAATAAATGCTAATGCAAAAGCGATTAATATAGCTTTTATCCAATCAAACCAATCACTCTTCCGTTTAGCCATGTGATTCCCATCCTTCACTGCTGAGATTTTATTACTATGTTAAAAAGCAAAAAGGAGCTTGTCAATGTAGGCAAGCTCCTTTCCATAACGATTTTATTAGCGACGTTCTTTAATTCGTGCTGCTTTTCCACGCAGATTGCGAAGATAGTATAGTTTAGCACGGCGAACACTACCGCGTCTAACAACTTCAATTTTTGCAACTCGAGGTGAATGTACCGGGAACGTTCTCTCAACACCTACACCGTAAGAAAGTTTTCTTACTGTAAATGTTTCACTGATTCCTCCGTTTTGACGTTTGATAACTACGCCTTCAAAAATCTGTATACGCTCACGGCTACCTTCTACAACTTTCGCATGAACTTTTACCGTGTCACCTGGTCTGAAATCAGGATGGTCCGTACGTAATTGATCTTTTGTGATATCTTCAAGAATTTTTTGCATTTTACTTCACTCCTTCCAAACCAATGCTCTTATCTTTTACCCGATAGCGGAACATCGTTTATACAGCTTATAGCCAAGGCTAAAGCACATCAATAAATATACCATATTGAGCCACTGACTTCAATATATTTAACAGGAATTTTTAATCCTGATTTTTTTTAATCTCATCTAATAATATTTGATCTTCTTCTGATAAATCCAAGTTGTAAAACAACTCTCCTCTTCGATTATATGTTCTTCTGAAAGATTCTCTCCTTCGCCAATTTTCGATATGAGCATGATTTCCGGATAGTAAAACATCTGGGACTTTCATTCCTCTAAAATCAGCTGGACGAGTATAATGCGGATGCTCTAACAATCCTGTAGAAAATGAATCTTCAGGAGCTGAAGCAGTATTACCCAGTACATCCGGAAGAAGTCGAACAACACTATCAACTACAACTGCCGCTCCAAGTTCACCGCCAGTTAGTACATAATCCCCAATGGATATTTCATCTGTAACAAGATGTTCTCTGATCCTTTCATCATACCCCTCATAATGACCACAAATAAATACGAGATGATCTTCCCTCGCTAATTCTTCTGCTTTTTTCTGTGTATATAATTCACCTTGCGGGCACATCAATATGATGCGCGGCCTCTCTTGTTGCTCATTTGTGACCGCTTCTACTGCATCAAAAATCGGCTGTGCAGCTAAAACCATTCCTGCACCGCCTCCATATGGATAATCATCTACTTTTTTATGTTTGTTCGCTGCGTACTCTCGAAAGTCGATGAGATTACAACTGAGTTTTTCTTTTTCTTGTGCTCTTTTTAAAATGGAAGTATTGAACATGCCTGAAAGCATGTCCGGGAATAGCGTTAATATATCAATATGCATTAATCAAACAGTCCTTCCATTGGCTTAATAATTACTTTTTTTGCTGGGACATCTACTTCAATAACAACATCATCAATATAAGGAATTAAGATATCTTTACCTATTTCTTGTTTAACAACCCATACATCATTGGCTCCTGGTGATAAAATTTCAGAAATTTCTCCTATTTTTTCACCAGTATCTGTAAAAACTGTATTTCCAATAATTTCATGGTAGTAGTATTCGCCTTCTTCCAATTCAGTTAATTGTTTTTCGGTAATCTTCAAATACATTCCTTTAAAAGGCGCAACGTCGTTAATCGAATCATAGCCTTTAAAATGCATTAGCTCAAAGCCCTTATGGTTGCGATGGCCATCTATAACAAGCGGAATAGGATTTTCATTCTCTTCTACTGCATATAATGTTTCACCTACATTAAACCGTTCATCAAAGTCACTGATCCGCTTTACTTTTACTTCCCCTTGAATTCCATGTGTATTTATAATTTTTCCTACACTAAACATATTCATGTTCACTTTATCACCTGCTATTTTTCAATTCGAATAACGGTTTGGTCTTTAATAACTATTGCCTGTTCTCCCATAATGTCATCCCAATGCGATCCTTCCTTAACTTCAACAAGAGCTTCAACTTCTCCTTCTATAATTTCATTTCCTAATTCCAGCGTGTCCAATTGTTCAATCTTAAAGTCAACTAATTTTATTTTTTCTTTACGATTAGCTACTTCTTGCTGGAAACGCTTATCTATCTCTATATTAGGTATTCCCGTCTTATTTTTTAATTTTTTTTGTTCAAATAATAATTGTTGACACTCTTGTTCAAGCCGCATTTTCGACTTTAAAAATTTTGTATGTAGCTCAGCTTTGCTTTTCTCTGTGAGAATTTGCTTAATTTGTACTTTTTTGATTATTTGCATGTATTTTCCTCTCTCCCACTAAAAACCACTAAATATTTAACAGGTACATGTACAGAGATTATAAATAATTGTAAAAAA
>NZ_JFBD01000072.1 GCF_000709085.1 Virgibacillus alimentarius
ATTTCTTTTGGTATTTAGTTTGAAAGCTGGGCTGCTGCTTTATCAATGGCTACCGGGGTCGTATAGTGCACCACCTACAGCTGTGGCTGCCTTATTTGGAGCACTATTAACCAAGGTGGGGATATACGCATTATTTCGCTTCTTTACACTTATTTTTTACCACGAACCCGCTATTACGCATACGTTAATCGGAATAATGGCTGCTTTCACATTAATAGGCGGAAGTATTGGGGCCATTGCCTTTAACGATGTCCGTCAAGTTGTATCCTATAATGTGGTTATTTCTGTTGGATTTGTTTTGGTTGGATTGGCTGTTTGTACAACAGTGGCTCTACAAGGATCTATTTATTATTTGATTCATGACATGATCGTAAAAGCACTCCTTTTCTTAATAGCGGGTACCATGATTATGCTCACGGGTACAGCTAGAATTGAAAGTGAACGAATGAGTGGTCTTATTCGAAATTATCCTTTTTTAGGCTGGTTGTTTTTTATTGTGATGTTATCATTGGCAGGAATTCCTCCATTTAGCGGATTTATCGGAAAATTATTAATAGGGCAAGGTACAGTGGATTCAGGTGCATTTATTTTACTGGCGCTGGGCTTTATTTCAAGTTTATTTGTCCTTTATTCAATGCTTCGCATATTTATGAATTGCTTCTGGGGAGAAACGATCTTAAGTGAAGATGAAGAGATCCCGTTAAAAAAAAGATTGATTATTCCATGTGCCCTGCTTGCTGCTATGACTGCAGGATTAGGATTGGGTACAGAGACAATTGCTTCCTATGTGATGGATGCGGCAAACACCCTCATGAATCCAGCTGTTTATAATGAGGCAGTTTTAAATAATTGATTGTAAGTGAATGGAAGGAAGGTATATAAATGCCTGCGCAATTTATATTAAATCTGTTTATTGCTTTTTTATGGATGATTTTTCAAGATGAAGATGAATTAAGAATATCAACGTTTTTTGTTGGTTTTCTTGTAGGTATCGTGATTATATTTTTAATGCACCGTTTTTTTGGAGTCCGTTTTTATTTGTACAGATTCTATTCCATCATTCGTTTGGTTCTCCTTTTTATTTCGGAACTGTTCCAATCTGGTTTTATGGTTATGAAGCATATTTTAAGTCCAAAGATTGATTTAAAACCAGGGATATTCAGATATAAAACGGATTTAAAAGGCGAGTGGGAGGTATCAACACTTGCGTTGCTATTAACGCTAACGCCTGGATCGGTCGTGATGGAGGTTACGCCAGAAGGGAATGTGTTTTATATTCATGCGATGGATATTGAAAAATATAAAGGTGATTTATTGCGTTCATTAGGTAAGTTTGAAAAAGCCATTAAGGAGGTTACGCGCTAATGATCAATCTAATGCTTATTACAGCACTAACGTTATTTGGGGTGGCAATTCTTATTGCTCTTGTTCGAATTATTCTTGGTCCGTCATTGCCTGATCGAGTGATAGCGCTAGACATGATCGGGGTTAACCTTCTGTCTGGAATTGCTATCATATCTGTCTTGTATCAAACAAAGGCTTTTTTAGAAGCAATTCTTATCCTGGGAATTTTAACTTTTATCAGCACCATTGCCTTTTCAAAGTATCTGGAGAGAGGTGTTATAATTGAGCGAAAACGTAAGCGATGAGTTCATTGGTGCACTATTGATTTTGATTGGCAGTATCATAAGCGTCATTAGTGCGATCGGAATCATTCGTTTTCCTGATGTTTATAGTCGTTCCCATGCCGGAACGAAAAGTGCTACATTAGCTGTATTATTAACACTTACAGGCTGTTTTCTTTATTTTTGGTTTACAGAATCATTTATTAGTGTTCGTTTGCTTTTAGGAATTGTGTTTGTTTTTTTAACTGCACCAGTTTCCGGTCATTTAATTATTCGAGCTGCTTATAGGGCAAAAGTAAAGATGGCTGAAGTGACCGTAGAGGATGAGTTAAAGGAAGTTTTACATGAGGAAGATTACACGAACAGCCCCTAATATAAGTAAGAAAGGATTTCAGATATGGAAAACTTTAAACTAACCCCTTTATTAGATGTGATTGGTGAGCTATTTTCTGATGAAATTTCGATTGCTGTATCGAATACGAAAGAATATATTTATTATCGACCGAGTAAAAGAATTGATTTAAAGATACGCCCTGGCGATGCTGTTAAAGCAGGATCAATTGCACATAAAGCTTTCATTTCCCGTCAAAAAGAATCTGAATTTATTAACCGGGATGTTTTTGGCGTGCCATATCATGGGATGGCAGTTCCCTTTCATAATAACGGGAAAATCGAAGGATGTGTGACTGCGATTTACCCTGCTTTTACGGACGGTAAATCTGTTGTTACTCTGAAAACAGAGGACGGCTGGGTACCTGTCTCTTTTCATAAGGTGATGTATTTAGAAGTAAAGAATCGCAAGACGTATGTATATACGGAAGACCGATATGGAACACATAAAAATACCCTGCAGGAATTTGAATATACATTGCCGCGGGATTTATTCGTCCGCTGTCATCGGTCTTTTGTTGTGAATGTACACCATATAAGTGAAATCTATCCTGATACACACTCTACCTTTTTGCTCGCTATGAAGAATGGAAAATCCATTCCAGTGAGCCAAACCTATGCAAGCTATTTTCGTAAATTACTTGGGTTTTGAAGAAATTTGCTGTTTTACCCAATAGTTTCATGCATTTAATCCATTATTCTCTATTTCCCACAAAATTTCTCTGTTAATAATACTGATAAGTTACAATTGTCTTAACAATAATGACAGAGAGAGGAGATAGAGAAATGGATAATAAAAAAATTGATGAGCGCATTAAACATCCTCAGTTAAGAAAAAGTGTTACTTCTGCTAGAGATGCTGCTTCATGGATAAAGGACGGAATGACTTTGGGACTAAGCGGATTTACTCGTGCGGGTGATGTGAAAGCGGTTCCAATGGCATTAGTAGAGCGTGCAGGAACGGAAAAATTTAAAGTTAATGTATATACTGGTGCTTCGCTTGGCTCTGATATTGATAAATTGTTTGCTGAAGCAGGCATCATTCATAAGCGTCTCCCGTTTCAGGCAGATCGAACGATGAGGAAAAAGATGAATGAAGGTGAATTGTTATTTGTCGATCAACACCTATCACACACAGCCGAGTTCGTCAGGGGAGATGTCATTGAGCCTATTGATTACGCCATTTTGGAAGCGGTTTCTATTACGGAAGATGGTATGTTGATTCCAACTACATCTATTGGTAATTCATCAATATTTGCCGAAAAAGCCGAGTCCATTATTATTGAAATTAATATGGCGCAATCCCCATTGTTAGAGGGGATCCATGATATTTATTGTGCAGGAAAACAGGGGGAGCGTTCCCCAATTCCATTAATAAAAACGGATGATCGCATTGGTACAAAAGGGATACCTATCGATTTGAACAAGGTAAAAGGTATTGTCTTTACAAATCAATCAGACTCACCATCTACGATCGTCTCTCCTGATGAGGAGACGAAACAGATGGCAAATCATCTTCTCGCCTTTTTCCGCAGTGAAATAGAGGCTGGCAGATTAACAGAGCAGCTTGCACCATTGCAATCTGGGATTGGCTCAATAGCTAATGCGGTTCTTCATGGATTGATAGAATCTGAATTTGAAGATTTAGAGGTATATTCGGAGGTACTGCAGGATGCTGTTTTCGATCTCATCGATGCAGGAAAGGTGAATGTTGCTTCATGTTGTTCGATTACGTTGTCAGAAGAGAAAATGAAGCAGATATTTCAATCGTTTGAAAAATATCGAGATAAGTTAATCATGCGGCCACAAGAGATTTCAAATCATCCGGAAATTATTCGTCGGCTCGGATTGATTTCGATTAATACTGCACTGGAATTCGACATATACGGAAATGTCAATTCGACACATGTTTCCGGTACGAAAATGATGAATGGCATTGGAGGATCTGGTGATTTTGCCCGTAATGCACGTTTAGCTGTTTTTGTTACGAAATCGACAGCAAAAAATGGGGATATCTCAAGTATTGTTCCTTTTGCTTCGCATGTTGATCACACGGAACATGATGTAGATGTTGTTGTTACGGAGCAGGGATATGCAGATTTAAGAGGACTCGCACCAAGGGAGCGGGTACCGATGATTATTGAAAACTGTGCCCATCCAATGTACCGTGAGCAGCTATGGGATTATTATAGCCAAGCCCTTGAGCGGGGTGGGCAAACACCACATATACTTGAAAAGGCTTTATCATGGCACACCAATTTTGCAACATATGGAACAATGCTCGAAAAAGTGAAAAGCTAAATGGAAAAGGCGACTTCTGTTGGTGAAGAAGTTGCCTTTCATACTCGTTTCACAGTGATTTGTAAAAAAATAAGGAGCATAACATGAGTAATATTGTTACTACACCAGTGATGAACGGGAGGTAGTATTTTTGCGGAACCAGCTCGGATAAAGGGCGCCTGTCTCTGTCAGTCATTCTGCTGAAAACATGTTGAAAGCTGTAAAAAACGACATCAAAAAAACGACCTTTCATAACATAACCAAGCATGGATGAGAGAATCAGTATGGAACCAATGATAAAAGAAACATTTGTGTAGGACAGGAAATCGATTCGTTTGTAAAAGATGATAGAGAAGAGAAGGACTAGCAACTGGGAAACACCAATCCAAGTCCAAAGCTTTTTATACATGATAACAACTTCCTTTTAGAATTATTCGGGATGAGATATTTGTTTTGATTATTATAACATTAGGAAGGCTAAAAAAATCATGATAATGCAGATTTATTACCTCTCGTTATCTATTTTTTAATAATTATCTGTAAATAGTGGGATAGTTTAATAGAAAATTCATCCCCTCTCTATGAATGATAAATCTGGTAATTTATGGATGTTTTATAGGTCTAAAGGCTATAATTTCATGTATATTTTATGTGAAAAATCTAATGAAAATATTAATAAATCTGCCAATAAATTTAAAAAACATTTTACAATTTTTAATATTATTGTATAATTAATGGTGCAAATCTTTAAAAAATATAAAAGGGTGGTTTGGGAATGAAAAAGTCTAAAAATTTTCTCTTATTAGTAATTGCCTTGGCTGTGGCAATGATTATTTCCGCTTGCGGCTCTGGATCGGAATCCAGTGATGGCGAAGGCTCGGATTCAGGAGATACCGGTTCTTCAGAGAAGCAAATCTTTAATATGGTTGAAACAGCAGAAATACCGACTGGAGATCCTGCATTAGCGACGGACCAGGCAAGCTTCATCGTTTTTGGGCAGACGATAGAAGGGTTATATGTTTTAGATGAAAATGATAAGCCAGTTCCTGCAATTGCAGACGGGGAACCTGAAATTAGTGAAGATGGAAAGGAATATACATTTAAATTGCGTGAAGACGCAAAGTGGGATAATGGTGACCCTGTTACAGCCAATGACTTTGTTTATGCTTGGCAAAGAGCAGTAGATCCTGATACTGGATCAGAATATGCTTACATGTTCTCAGGAGTTATTGAAAATGCAGAAGCAATCATAAGTGGAGATAAGGATCCGGAAGAGCTAAGCGTTGAAGCTGTCGATGACTATACATTAAAGTTAACGCTGGAACAGCCGATTGAGTATTTGAACTCATTATTAGCATTTGGTACGTACCTTCCATTAAATGAGGAGTTTGTTGAAGAAAAAGGGGATAAATTCGGTACGAATAGTGACAACATGCTGGCAAACGGACCATTTAAATTAACAGAGTGGGACGGTTCCGGATTGGAATGGAAATATGTTAAAAATGATGCGTATTACGATAAAGAAAACGTAAGTTTAGATGAAGTGAATGTTCAAGTTGCGAAAAAACCAAGTACAGCAGTTAATTTATTTGAAACAGGTGAAGCTGATCGGACAGCGGCATTAAGTGCAGAATATGCTAAACAGTACAAAAACCATGAAAACGCTTCCAAATTTGAAGAGCTTTCTTCTTGGTATCTTAAATTTAACCAGGAGCGCGACGGGGAAGATACTCCGTTAGCAAATGAGAATATCCGTAAAGCATTAGCGATGGCTTTTGATAAAGAATCATTTACCGAAACAGTTCTATCAAATGGTTCCGTACCTAGTGATGGATACGTGCCAAAGGGATTAGCTAGCAACCCTGAAACCGACGAAGATTTCCGTGATGAAAGTGGCAGCTTAATATCAAAGGATGTCGAAAAAGCAAAGGAATATTGGGAAAAAGGACTTGAAGAGTTAGGCAAAGATAAAATTACGCTTGATTATTTAAGTGATGACACAGAAAATGCCAAGACAACAAGTGAATATTTCAAAAATCAGTTAGAATCGAATCTTGATGGTCTAACAATTGAATTGACAAATGTTCCATTTAAAGTACGTCTCGATAAAACAAGAAAACAAAATTATGATATTGTCATGCATGGTTGGGGACCGGATTACCTGGACCCGATGACTTTCTTGGATCTGTTTGTTACAGATGGAACAAATAATGAGACAAGTTACTCGAATAAAGAGTATGATCAGCTCATTGAGGACGCTAAAGAGAAATATGCAAACGATCCTGAGAAGCGCTGGGAAACGATGCTTGAAGCTGAAAAACTCTTAGTACAAGAGGACACAGTTGTTGCTCCTATTTACCAACGCGGTAGAATCACGCTTATCAAACCGAAAGTTAAAGGACTCGTAGAACATGCATTTGGGCCAGATTACACACTGAAAAATGTTACTATTGAAAAATAAATAGTTCATCAATAGGGAAAAAGAGGGTATGCATATACCCTCTTTTCCCCTGTTGAGTTATATTTAGAAAATTTTATTTATTAGCAATTAGGAGGAAACAGGATGGCGAAGTATATTGGTAAACGAATAATTTTTATGATTATTACGTTGTTTATTATATCTTCAGCAACATTTTTTTTAATGAAGTTTTTACCTGGTACCCCGTTTCAAAATGAAGAAAAGTTATCGGAAGATCAACGTGAAATTTTAAATGAGAAATATGGTTTGGATCAGCCGATTCCTGTTCAATATGCAAATTACATGGTAAATATTGCAAAGGGTGATCTGGGTGTATCCTTTCAGTTTGATAATCAGCCTGTAACAAACCTTTTAAAGAATCGCATGGGTCCTTCATTACAGCTTGGTTTTCAGGCAATGTTTATAGGGACAATCATCGGCATTCTACTCGGCGTTCTTGCTGCTATGTTTCAAAATACTTGGATTGATTATGGGAGTACATTTTTAGCTGTACTCGGGAAATCGATTCCTTCCTTTGTATTTGCAGCGGTTATGCAATATTATATCGGAGTTAAGCTAGAATTGTTGCCTGTTGCTTCTTGGGACGGTTTTACCTCTTCTATCATGCCTACCATCGCGCTGGCGATCTTTCCTATTGCAACTGCAGCCCGCTTTATGCGTACAGAACTGATCGAAGTATTGGGGTCAGATTATATTACACTGGCAAAAGCAAAAGGAAACTCAGGTATGGAAGTATCTTTCAAGCATGCTATCCGCAATGCGTTAATTCCGCTTATCACTGTTCTGGGGCCGATGGCTGTAGCTTTAATGACGGGTTCTATGGTTGTAGAGCAAATATTTGCGATACCAGGAATCGGAGAACAGTTTGTTAAATCCATTCAGACAAATGACTTTCCAATTATCATGGGAACAACGATATTTTTCGCATTTTTGCTAATGGTAATCATTTTAATCATTGATATACTTTATGGAATCATTGACCCAAGAATTCGGTTGACTGGAGGGGATAAAAAATGACAAACAGCGCTGAAAAAATACCAAAACATCAATTTGAACCTGCTCCAAAAACGAATTTAGAGAGTGAAAAAATTGAAAGGCCGCAAATTTCAGCTACAAAAGATGCATGGCTTCGAGTTCGCAAAAATAAAGGGGCATTAGTGAGTATCGCTGTTCTGTTATTTGTGATTGTAATGGCTATCATCGGTCCTTATCTATCCCCTCATGATGGTTACGAGCAAAACGTAACAAGAGCGAACCTTCCTCCAAGAGTCCCAGTTTTAGAGGATATGGGTATTTTTGACGGAAGCCATGAAGTTGGCGGCGTAGAAGAGAATAAATATAAAGATCTAAATATAGAGGAATATTATTGGTTCGGGACAGATAGTCTTGGCAGAGATCTGTTCACCCGAGTATGGCTTGGAACAAGAGTATCTTTATATATAGCAATTCTAGCAGCCGTTATTGATATGATTATTGGTGTTACTTATGGATTGATCTCCGGTTTTAAAGGTGGACAGGTTGATAACGTCATGCAGCGAATATTGGAAGTAATCTCTGGTATACCAAATTTAATCGTTGTTATTCTAATGCTCCTTATATTAAAACCAGGAATTCTATCGATTACAATAGCCATGGTTATTACTGGATGGATCGGAATGGCCAGGGTGGTACGTGGACAATCATTAAAATTGAAAGATCAGGAGTATATACTTGCCTCAAGAACACTTGGTTCCAGTAATGGTAGACTCCTGTTTAAGCATTTATTGCCAAATTTATCAGGAGTTATTATTATCAATACGATGTTTACTATTCCAAGCGCTATCTTTTTTGAAGCTTTCCTAAGCTTTATTGGAATTGGTTTGCAAGCCCCGGAGGCATCTCTAGGTACGCTAATTGAGGAAGGATACCAAACATTCCAATTTTTACCTCATTTAATGATCATACCGTGTATTGTTATCTGTATTATCTTAATAACGTTTAATTTAATTGGAGATGGGCTTCGCGATGCATTTGATCCTAAAATGCGCGATTAATAAGTGAGGTGAAAAACAATGAAAAAAATATTAGAAGTTGAAGATCTTCATATTTCATTCCATACATTTGCAGGTGAAGTACAGGCTATTCGTGGTGTCAACTTTGATTTATATGAAGGGGAGACACTCGCTATTGTAGGAGAATCTGGATCAGGTAAATCAGTAACAACCAAATCGATTATGCGTTTGTTGCCTCCCGGTAATTCAGAAATAAAATCGGGAAAAATCCTTTTTAAAGATAAAGATCTTGCTAAAGCAACAGAAAAACAAATGCAAAAAATACGAGGAAAAGATATTTCGATGATATTTCAGGATCCAATGACATCTTTAAATCCAACAATGACAATTGGGAAACAGATAATGGAACCACTTTTAAAACATCAAAAATTAAGTAAATCAAAAGCCAGAGAACGAGCGTTGAAGCTGTTGGATTTAGTAGGAATTCCAAAACCGGAAGTCCGTCTTAAACAATATCCACACCAATTTTCAGGTGGGATGAGGCAGCGTGTGGTTATTGCAATTGCACTTGCTTGTACTCCAAAAGTTTTAATTGCAGATGAACCTACTACAGCACTTGATGTTACGATACAAGGACAAATATTGGACTTGATGAAAGATTTGCAAAAACAAATTGAAACATCGATCATTTTTATTACACATGATTTAGGTGTTGTTGCAAATGTAGCGGACCGGGTGGCAGTCATGTATGGCGGGAAAATTGTGGAGGTTGGAACAGTGGATGAAATATTTTATAATCCAAAGCATCCATATACATGGGGATTAATTAGTTCGATGCCAAGTCTGGATACAGATGATGAAGAACTGTATGTAATCCCTGGGTCGCCCCCGGATTTGTTGAATCCACCTAAAGGTGATGCGTTTGCGCCAAGGAATCCTTATGCAATGAAAATAGATTTAGAGGAAGAACCGCCAATGTTTCAAGTTTCTGATACCCATTATGCTGCTACATGGTTACTCCACCCCGATGCTCCGAAAGTAGAGCCACCTGAAGCAGTTAAGGAGCGAATGGATAAATTCAGGGAGAAAGCCGCTGGTTCGATAAAGGAGGGAAAGTAGCATGGTGGAAGAAGAGAAGCTATTAGAGGTAAAAAACCTCAAGCAGTATTTTAATGTTGGAAAAACGAAAGAAGTTAGAGCTGTTGATGGCTTAACTTTTGATATATATAAAGGAGAAACACTGGGGCTTGTTGGTGAATCTGGCTGCGGAAAATCAACCACAGGAAGGTCCATCATACGCTTATATGAAGCAACGGATGGTGAAGTCTTATATCAAGGTAAAAATGTTCATGGGAAAAAATCCAAAGCCGAAATAAAAGCATTTAATCGAAAAATGCAGATGATTTTCCAAGACCCTTATGCATCATTGAATCCAAGGATGAAGGTGTCTCAAATTATTGCGGAGGGCATTGATATTCATGGACTCGCAAAATCAAAAAAAGATCGTATGGAAAAGGTCTGCTCTCTTTTGGAAACAGTAGGATTAAATCGTGAACATGCAAATCGTTATCCACACGAATTTTCCGGCGGTCAAAGACAAAGGATTGGTATTGCAAGGGCACTTGCAGTCGATCCTGAATTTATCATTGCGGATGAGCCAATATCAGCTTTAGATGTATCTATTCAAGCGCAGGTGGTTAATCTGCTGAAAAAACTGCAAGAAGAAAAGGATTTAACCTATTTATTCATTGCGCATGATTTATCGATGGTTAAATATATAAGCGATAGAATCGGTGTCATGTTTGCTGGTAAGTTAATGGAGCTTGCTCCTTCTGAAGATTTGTACCGCAGTCCGATGCATCCATATACGAAGTCACTGCTTTCTGCCATTCCGCTGCCGGACCCTGACTATGAAAGGTCACGTATCCGAATAGCATATGATCCGAGTCAACATCATTATGATGAAAAGGAAGAAGTGAAGATGCGGGAAGTAGCTCCAGCACATTATGTTTATTGTTCTGAAGAGGAATTTGAAAAATATAAAAAGAACTACAACAGTAAAGAGAAAGTATGAAATAGAAACGGATAGCTGCATGAATAGCTATCCGTTTTAAACATTTCAATATGAAAAACAGGTCCATTTTTTAATCTATTCCATCATTTCAGCGAGTATTTCATAAGAACGTAAACGATCTTTTTGATGGAAAATTTGCGAGTTGATAATTACTTCATCTGCACGTGTTTCCTCTATAAAATCTTGCAACCCTTTTTTGACAGTTTCAGGATCACCCACGATGGTTGACCTTGCGTTTAATGACTTTTCAACAGTAGCTCGTTCTTCAGCAGACCATACCTCATCAATATGATCGATTGGGGGTTTTAATTGCGTTGGTTCTCCTCTGCGCAAACTCAAAAATTGTTGTTGATGCGATGTAGCTAACCAATGTGCTCTTTCGTTCGTATCTGCTGCGATGACATTCACACCAACCATCGCGTATGGCTTATCTAAGGTTTCGGATGATTTGAAATGATCGCGATATAAATTTAATGCTGGAATCGTATTTTTAGGTGCGAAGTGGCTAGCAAAGGAAAAAGGCAACCCTTTTTGTGCTGCCAGTTGAGCACTAAAACCACTAGATCCAAGCAGCCATATAGGTATTTGAAGTCCCTCCCCAGGAACAGCTCTGACATGTGTTATCGGTTTTTCAGAGAAATAATCCTCCAGTTCATTTACCTGCATAGGGAACTCTTCCGGGCTGGAATTTAATGTACGTCTTAAAGCGTAGGCTGTGGCTTGATCTGTTCCAGGAGCTCTCCCTAAGCCAAGATCAATACGTCCAGGGTATAAGGATTCAAGCGTTCCAAATTGTTCAGCGATAACAAGTGTTGCGTGGTTCGGCAGCATGATTCCTCCTGAACCAACACGTATGCGATTTGTAGCGCCTGCGATATGCCCAATTAATACGGAAGTAGCTGAACTCGCTATGCCTGGCATATTATGGTGCTCAGCGAGCCAAAAGCGGTTAAAGCCCCATTTTTCGACATGTTGTGCCAATTCGGCACTATTCTGAAAGGATTGTTTTGGATTGCTACCTTCATTAATTGGTGCAAGATCCAGAACAGATAATGGAACGGATTGGAACGTTTTATGTTTAATAGAAGACACTAGATTCACTCCTTTATTATCATTCTCTATGAAGAAATGATACGGTGTTTTTAGGAGTGCGTCCAGTATTCGGCTTTCGTCTATATATCAATTTGCATTTTGTATGACATGTTTATAATCTCTTCCTACTGTATGAACAGCATGAATAAAATGGATAAATATAAATATAATATTTATAAATATAACCATGCCGAGCAAACCAGTTTGGTAAAGTTTTTCAAAGGAAAAGACAGTATATCCAGCTAAGATAGCGGAAATACAAAGTGAAAGATAACTTCGTTTATTTTTCAAAACATTATAGTTTAAAGTCCCTTTATTATCAATGATGGTTACTAGAGAAATAGTGAATAGATTTATACTCATTCCTACCCAAACAGGATGTGTGTTTAAATAAAATTCCGTTACATGCCATCCACCGAAATGGTACCAAAGTAATCCAGAAATAGAACCGCTAAATAAGGAAATTAGTGCTGCTCTTTTTGTTACAATTGGCCAGAATAATGCAGCTGCAACGGGCGCAAATGTTGCGGAATTTCTGGTTACCCAAGCAAATACATTCCACCATGCAGATTGTTCAGACCGCAAAAAGGCAAATACGATCATTAATAGTGTTAATATGACTAACGACCAGCGTGTATAGTTAATAAGCTGTTTTTCCGTAGCCTTTGGATTAATAGCACTCCCAACATCCTTACCCAAACTTGTTGCACCAGAAAATTGACAAGGTGCTCCCCAGCTTAATGCGGCTGCCCAAAATCCAAGAAAAAATAAACCGACAAGCGGGGCGGGTAATGTGTCCATCAAGTAAAGCGGCACTGCAATAAGTCCGAGGCTCTTTCCTGGTAATACTGCTGCTGCGGCAAGTCCAAACACAACAGCTCCTATAATAAGTGGAATTCCTATTAGAGCAGCGTAAATTAATCCTTTTTGCCCTTCTTTTTCTGTTTTACAAGATAGAGCCATTTGAAAGGCAGCTTGCGCAAGTAGTACGTTGACTAAAAACGTTCCAAACCATGCAATAATTGTTTGCATTCCAATGTTTGTCCATGAAGCAAGCTCCGGCTTTTGAGTAAATAACTCCTGAATTCCATCAATGCCTGGATTAATAAAGAAAGCAATTGTTCCAATAATAAGCATGATAAAAAATACGATGACATTGCTTAGTTGTGTAAAACCAATGGACCACATTCCGCCAAATTGCAGATAGATAAGTAATAGTACAGCCGTTATAGCAACCGATCCGACGAGAGGCATGCCAGTAAAAACACTCATGGCTGATGCAAATGCTAAGGCTGTAGCAACTGACCACATTGGAAATGTAAAAGCTGTAATGGCTCCTGAAAAAGCCCTTATTTTTTCCCCATAGTGGTCACCAATCAATCCTGAAATTGTTATAAGCGCTTTTTTTCGAAATGGTCCAATGAGTACAAAAGCAATAATTAAAATGTGAATGGTTTCCGCAACTCCATACCAGACAGCTGAAATACCAGTTAGATAGCTCAGTTCAATAATAGCTATAAAAGAGGACCCTGAGAAGAGTCCGGTGATACAGACCATGACGAACAGTGTTCCGAAGTTTCTGCCACCTATAAAAAAGCCGGATGCTTTTTTAGCTCTTCTTTTTGCAATTTGCCCAGCAAATAGTAAAAAGCATGTATATGCCAGAGCCAATCCCATAAACCAATAACCTACCGTAGTCATGAAGATCACACGCTCCTTCCTTTTTTATTACAACTATAAACCTATTAGTCCAATAAACACACTGTGTTTAAAATGAATACTAAAATAAAAACCCCCTTCCTAAAGGAAGAGGATTGGCTCTCCCTTATCTGTCAGACAAAGAACGTCTGTTGGATTTGGCACCTTATTAGGTAAACAGGTTGCCGCAGGATCAAAGGACCAAACTCCTCCCCTGGCTCTTGATAAGGAAATATCGTTTTTATGAAATTATTATTCATTGTAAGAATTAATTCCATAATTGTCAAATTAATTTAAATTTTACTAAAAACATACCAGATGATAGAGATAAAAGTGTTCCTTTAAAGCGTGTTTGCATGTATGGGGAATTTCCAGTAAAATGGGGGAGGTAAGAAGTGCTATCTTTGAAAAGAGGGTATCAATATGGATAAAACATCTATCTATGGATTAACATATAATCAACTGAAAGATTGGCTTGTGGAGCACGGCCAAAAGAGATTTCGAGCGCAGCAGGTCTGGAACTGGCTTTACAAAAAGCGTGTGAAAAACTTTGCGGATATGACAAACGTCAATACAGATTGTTTAGAATTGTTAGAAGAACACTTTGTTCTTCACACGCTAGGTGAGGAAATTAAGCAGGAGTCATCCGACGGTACAATTAAATTTCTGTTCAGACTGCAAGATGGAAACTTAATTGAAACAGTTTTAATGCGTTTTAATTATGGTTTATCGGTTTGTGTGACAACACAAGTAGGCTGCAATATTGGATGTTCGTTTTGTGCAAGTGGTTTATTAAAGAAAAGCCGTGATTTAAACAGTGGTGAAATTGTCGAACAGATAATGAATGTACAGGCCCACCTCGATGCGAAAGGAGAAGGTGAGCGTGTCAGTCATATTGTTGTGATGGGAATAGGTGAACCATTTGATAATTTCAATAATCTAATGAATTTTCTATATGTCGTCAACGATGATAAAGGACTAAACATCGGAGCGCGTCATATAACCGTTTCAACAAGTGGTCTTGCTCATAAAATTTATGAATTTGCGGATACTGGTATTCAAGTTAATCTAGCTATCTCGATTCATGCACCAAATGATGAACTCAGGACACAAATTATGAAAATTAACAAAGCATTTCCGATTGAAAAGCTGATGGAATCCGTAGACTATTATTTAGAAAAGACAAATAGACGAATCACGTATGAATACATTATGCTAAAAGGTGTAAATGATCATAAAAAAGAGGCGATGCAGCTTGCGAAATTGTTAAGGAATCATCGTCATTTAGCTTATGTTAACTTAATCCCATATAATTCAGTGGATGAACATGATCAATATCAGCGCAGTGATTCACAGTCGATCCAAACATTCTTTGAAACATTGAAGGAACAGGGTATTCATTGTGGTGTTCGCTGGGAAAACGGTGCAGATATCGATGCAGCTTGTGGGCAATTGAGAAGTAAACAAATAAAGAAAAAGAACATTGTATAAAAAAGTGTATCTGAATGATAGATACGCTTTTTTTTGGCTTTATTCACGAAAAGGGGAGACAGTGATATAAAAAGAGGAATATAATTTGCTGGAAAATGGATCATTTTAAAAGGTTTTAAGATGCTTTTAAAAATAAAAGTATAGTATAAGTCTCAAATTACTATAAACGTCCACATACTTGCTTATTTTTATTTTTCAAGTGAATAGTCGTATTATTGCTATGATTATTTCGATATCAACTGTCATCTTCAACGAATTGTTCCTAGAGTGAAAACAGTAATTTTATATAAAACATAAAGTACACAATAAAGTATACAAGTAAACAAAAAGAACACAACAAGAATACAAAACCGTTTTCTTGTAAACAAATACGTGTACATAGCGTCTTGTTAGTGTGTGCAAAAAGTGTACATGAATACTTCATTGTACACGATGAATGATTGATTGATTATTAGACGTATATAAACTATTATTAATAGAGTAGTATTTAAATAAGAAAGGAGAATGAATGTTTATGACAAAATCAAGAATTGCTTCGGTAGATGTTGGAAATGATGCGTTGAAAGCAAATTTCGGTAAACTGGAAAGCAATTTTTATCTGCCCAATGTCATTGCACGAGATATGGAAGATCGTCCTGTTATTGGGATTGAAGATTTAGATGAAAAAGAAGTGCTAGATAATATACATATCCGTGTCCATTCACCAGCGCTGGAAGAAAATAATGCTGTTTATCGTGTGGGTAATCTAGCAACAAAAACGAGTAATTCAACAGAGCTAGATCCTGGCAGTAGTAAATCAGAAGAAGATCAAACATTAATTATGCTATTTGCATCTGTTGCACTAGATGCTGTTAGCAGCGGAGCTTTTAATCCAACACAAAATAATGTAGTTGAAGCAACTTATACACTAGGTACAGGTTTGCCACTAAGAGAAGTAAAAGAGGGGAAGGATGTTGGTTATCGTTCCCAATTACTAGGCTCTGTTCATCAAGTAGAGTTTTTAGTAACCCCTAAATATCAAGGGATGAAAGTAAATATTAAATTTGATGAAGTGAAAGTATATCCCGAAGGTTTTGCTGCTTATGTCAATTTAATTATGGATGACAATTTGAAGGTGATTAATAAAGATCTCATCGATAAACAAATATTGATTCAGGATATTGGTGGTCTCTCCACAGATATTGCTGTTATTCGTAATCGAAATGTAGATGATGATAAAGCACAAGGTTTTAACCTTGGTGTTGCAGAGTCGTTAGAAGCTATTCGTGAAGAAATCCGAATTCAACATGGGGTAGAACTTGACAGTCGCCGTGATGTTGTTGATATTATTACACGTAAAAACAATCGTCACCATATTATGGTGAAGGGGAGCAGAACGAGCGTTCATAATATTACGGACCATATCTTATTAGAGCTTGCAAAAAAGGAATATCGTTACTTAAGAAATGTATGGCAAAAAAACTCGCAATCTGAAATTTGTTATTTTGTCGGCGGCGGGTCAGCGGTATTAAAAGATTACCTGAAAGCTCTAAACAATAAGTTGGACGGATTTAATATTGAGTTTTTTGAAGACGAAAATGAAAGTATTTGGATGATGGCAAATGCTTATTATAAGTTAATAACTGATTTTATTAGAAAATCATCCAAAGAAAATGCTGAAAAAGAAGAAAAAGCCGTAACATCTTCAAAAGAAAAATAGGGTGAGAAAATGCGTGAGTCAAGAAAGAGTATTGAACGGGGACAGTCCATTACATTTCGTGTCCCTTCCGATACTCCTGATTACCTTTTAAAACAATTACAAAGGCTTAAAGACACTGCACGACGAAACTTTTCCAGTGAGATAGCTCAGTTCGTTTTGAAAGGGGTTAATGAAACCTACGCGAAGCAAAAAGAAACTATCACGATCCCTTTACCTAAACAACTGACAAAAGAGCAGAAAAACTGGCTGAAACATGAACATTCGGAAGCATTAATCGGGAGTATTTTATACCAATTGATTAATGATCCGATTCGTGCTACATCCCTTTTAGCTTCATTGAATAGTAATGCGGTCGATATTGATGAAGCATTATATTTACAAGAGGAAGTATCAGCTACGAAAGAAGAGCCTTTGGCAGAACCTGAGGTAAAAAATGAAACCAATCAACCACAGATAAATGACGATGATTTACTTGATGTAGATCTATCCCATTTACAAGAGGATATTCACGACCAAACGATGGTGGACGGGGAAGTTGAAGAGGAAGAAGATGATGATCCATTAAGTGACTTTTTCTCCAGTATGAATAAATGAAGAACATGCTGCTCCTGCATTGGGTGGCATGTTTTTTGTATATTCACTTTCCTTTGACACAAACTAGCAATAGGTTATCTTAAAGACCTGCGGTAGTATGTCAAAAGAAAAATAAATAACTATCTGATTATCAAGGTGCAATTCACTTAAAAAAAGCAACACGAAGCTAAACCAGCAAGAAAACAGAAAATTCACTGGTAATCTGTTAAAGGATTTAGAAGCTAATTATGCTTCATTTATTACGCTCCTTTTTGGCGTGTAAATTTGGTTTTTGCGTAGTAGCGCATCTACCAAACGCACAAATTTTCTTGCTGTTAAGACGAGGGCTCTTTTATGTTGATGCTTTGGTACTTCTCTGTATTTCTTTGCGTAATAGTCACTGTATTCAGGAATCTGCCTTCTTACCGAGTTGGCGGCTTCAACTAAGTAATATCGGAGATACTGATTACCGTTACGCGACAAAGATGTGTTATCTGCAGTAAAGCGACCTGATTGGTGTTTTCGCCAATACAATCCAGCATACTTGGCGATTTTCTCTTCGTTTTCAAATCGTTCGATTTGGCCAATTTCAGCGATAATTCCAGCTACAAATACCGGGCCAACGCCAGGTATCGATTGTAAAACTTGGGGCATGCCTTTCATAATTCGCTTAATGGTTTTATCAAGTTCCTTGATTTGTTTGTCAAAAGTGCGAATTAAGGTGATAGACGTGGCAAGAATCGCATCAATAGAATCTTCCACACCTTGTCTAATCTATAAGACGAACGCGCAGCTTTTTGAATTGATTTGGCTACTTGTTCAGCATCTGGGGAACGATTCTTGCCCTTGACACGTAGATAATCAGCCAATTCTTCTAAGTCCATTTGGGATAGTTCTTCTAAACTATAGCTTTCTTGAAAGAAAACCAACATGGCCTTACCAAACACAGAGGACGTCACATCTTCTGTAAAGGTATTACATTTATAGCTTAAATATTGAAGAAAGCGTTGCTTTTCCTGTGTAATTTGCCTAATGATTTGATAACGTGCCCGTGTTAACTGCTGAAGAGCAACATACTGTTCTTCTTTTACAACAGACATAGGCAGGCGTCCAAAACGCATATAATCGGCGATGACGAAGGCATCGTTTTCATCACTTAATGTGGTGGCGCCAGGTAAATCGTTATTTACGGTGAAGGAATTTATTTGATCTCCTTCTCCATTTAAAAAGCAAACCTTGATATCAAAAGAATTAACATCTAAACCAACAAATAATTTCATAGGGTTCAACACTCCTTTCGATTTAGAATCATTGGAACCAAGTTTCTTGGACGCTCTGAGATATCCCTAGTGTGAACGCTGATCAGCAGCCTCGTATATGAGTACTAACCTTGCATTGAAAGCCGCCCTAGAGCTACTAACATCTAGGTTCAAAAATCAAGGTGCACAGCCTGCGTGTAGGAAGACCAAGGCGCACACTGGGAAACAGTCTTTTTATGCGGTTCAATCCGCAAGGGGGAAA
>NZ_JFBD01000073.1 GCF_000709085.1 Virgibacillus alimentarius
AAATCAAAACGTGAAAGAAGATTAAAATTTGTAATATATTTAATGATTCTTGCAATGTTTCTATCATCCATTACAGCAGGGTTAGCTTTTCTTTTATAATATACGCTTAAAGACTGGACGTCATGAAGTTGTTCCAGTCCTTTTTGTTTTTCTTAATATAGAAACATCGCTTTCCTTAAATTTTCTTTTAAGGATTAAATATTCTTCAATTTCATGCAACAAGCGAAATAAATTTGCTTTTGTTTCAAATTCCTTTTGTGTAACAGGTAAGCTGTTTTCATCAAATTTTTTTTCTTATATTATTTAGGTCATTCAAATAAACGATTGCTGTATTTCCTGGATGAACAGCTTCTGACAGTTTAATGAAAAACTCCGCTATTTCCTCAGATATTACATCTTTGTCAGGAAGTTTAGTTACAAGTGGAAGCATCCGCCCTAAAAGTGCTAATTGCTTTTCTCGCATGATAAAGTAATCGTAATAAGGATGCTGGTCACGAAGTAAATGGTTTTCTTTATCAAGATCTACTAAGTCAAGAGCTTCCTGCAGTATATCTTCTGAATCTGTCAGTTCTTTCCCATTCCAATTTTCATTTTTGTTTTTTATGTATAAAGCAATTTCATATAAAATAATTTGAAAATTTTTTTCCAGGCGTTCTTGTTTCTCTTTTAATTGTTTATCTAAACTTGGCATATAAAGATTTAAAAGTAACCCAACCCCTACACCGATCAAAATAACTAAAAACTGATCGAATAAAAAGGAATAAGACATATATTCAGCACTGTATAAATTTAAAATGATAACAGAACTTGTTGCTATCCCAGGTGTGATCTTTAATAAAACTGTCGCTGGAATGAAAAAGGCTAGCATTATTCCAACAGCAATTGGATTATAGCCTATGAATTCAAAGAAGATAAAAGAAAAAAGACTTGCCAAAACACATGCTGCAAATCGATGCCAAGCACTTAAAACAGATTTTTTTCTTGATGGCTGGATGCATAAAATGGTTAGAATTCCAGCCGAGACAAAATTTGTTAAACCTATTAATTGAGCAATCGAAATAGCAATGGGCGCTCCAATAGCTGTCTTAATTGTTCGATAGCCAATTTTCACATTTAAAATCCCCTTTGTAATAATAGCATTAGAAGAAAAATAGGCCGTCCGTTAAGAATGGAGACAGCCTAATAATTCTTGTTTCTCAACTATTATATTTCTTCACAGTGCTCTTCAAAAATATTTTGAAGCTTTCCAACTACATCCATCGCACTAAATCCTTCTATATCATGACGTTCTAACATAGTAACAATCTTTCCATCTTTCAAAAAGGCAAAAGACGGGGAAGAAGGTGGATAATCTCCAAAAAATGTACGTGCTTTTTCAGTGGCTTCACGATCTTGCCCAGCAAATACAGTAACTAAATGATCTGGACGTTTATCATAATGTATTGCATTTGCCGCTGCAGGTCTAGCAACACCACCGGCACAGCCGCATACAGAATTAATCATTACTAATGTAGTTCCCTTGCGTGTAAGGGCTTGTTCTACATCTTCAGGATTGGTTAGTTCTTCATAGCCAGCAGCTGTTATATCTTTGCGCGCAACATCTACTACGTCATTCATAAATAGATTAAAATCCATGTAAATTTCCATCCCCTTATATTTAATATAATTGAAACATATATTTAGCTTATCAATTTTATCTGTAAATTACAATTTGGAAAAACTGTATTTTTATTAATAAATACTTAATGTTTGTTTATTCATATTTTCTAATATCTCTTTGACACGAGCTAAGAATTTACCGCAAATGAGCCCATCTAATACACGATGATCTAAAGACAAGGATAAATTAACCATGTCTCTCGCTGCGAACATATCATTGATAATAACAGGTCTTTTGACTATAGATTCAATTTGTAAAATTGCTGCCTGAGGATGGTTAATAATCCCCATTGAATGAATAGAGCCAAAAGAACCAGTATTATTAACTGTAAATGTTCCGTCTTGCATGTCTTCGGAAGTTAATTTATTTGAACGGGCTTTCATGGCCAATTCGGATATATCTTTCGCAATCCCTTTTATACTTTTCTCATCGGCATGTTTTATGACTGGAACAAATAATTCTTCACCCTTTGCTACTGCAATAGATAAATGGATATCCTTTTTTTGTATGATTTTATCTCCTGCCCACATACTATTTAATTGTGGGTATTCCTTTAATGCTTGTGAAACAGCTTTAACAAAGAACGCAAAAAATGTTAAATTAAACCCTTCTTTTTGTTTAAACTGGTTTTTTATTTCGTTTCGATAGACAGCAAGATCAGTAACATCCACTTCAACAGTCATCCATGCATGAGGAATTTCTGTTGTGGACATAACCATATTTTCAGCAATAACTTTCCGCACACCTTTAACAGGAATCTCTATATCTCCTTGTTGTGTTAATGGTATTGAAGGTGCTTGTGCTGGCTTCGATAAAGCTTTATCAGCGTCAGTTCTTTTATTTTCTTTTGGTATATCCCCTGTAGAAATTATTTTTTCAATATCTTTTCGTGTGATTCTGCCGCCACGTCCAGTGCCATCCACTTGCGATAAATCGATGTTATGTTCTTGTGATAATTTTAATACAGCTGGTGAATAGCGTTTTTTCATTGATTTGTTTTGGTTATCTGATTGCGTTTTTTCCTTGACGTATGTATTTTCAGCACCTTTTTGTGTGTTTGTATCACTTGATTTATTGTCTGCTTCATTTCCAGTTTCGATGTAACACATTAGGTCGCCTACAGCTATGGTTTCTCCCTCTTGTGCAACGAGTTCTTTTATCGTCCCGGTAAAAGAGGATGGCACCTCTGCGTTTACTTTATCTGTCATCACTTCCGCAATTGGGTCGTACTTTTGAACATGCTCGCCTTCCTTAACAAGCCAGGAGCTAATCGTCCCCTCTGTTACACTTTCACCTAGTTGAGGCATATTAATTTTTTCGGCCATCGTTAGTGCCTCCTTCATTTGATCAGTATTCAGCAAGTTCTCGCATTGCTTTTTCCACTTTGTCCGGATTCACCATAAAAAACTTTTCAGTTGTAGGTGCATAAGGCATAGATGGAATATCGGGTCCTGCTAACCGTTGTACGGGTGCATCCAAATCAAATAAACAATTTTCAGCGATGATGGCTGACACTTCACCGATAATGCTTCCTTCCTTATTATCTTCCGTAATTAATAACACTTTCCCTGTTTTTTTCGCTGCCTCTATAATTGCTTCCTGATCAAGTGGGTATACTGTTCTTAAATCTAAAATGTGTACGTCAATTCCCTCTTCAGTTAATTTTTCAGCAGCTTGCATGGCAAAATGAATGCATAAACCATACGTAATGACAGTTATATCTGTACCATTTCTTTTGATATCAGCTTTACCAATTGGCAAAACATAATCATCATCAGGTACTTCGCCTTTTAATAAACGATAGGCTCGTTTATGTTCAAAGAAAAGTACTGGATCATTATCACGAATGGATGCCTTTAATAATCCTTTTACATCGTATGGAGTTGAAGGCATTACAATCTTCAATCCTGGTTGATTGGCGAAAACAGACTCAACAGACTGCGAATGATATAATGCACCGTGAACACCACCTCCATACGGAGCACGGATTGTTATAGGAGCATTCCAATCATTATTAGAACGATAGCGAATTTTAGCAGCTTCTGAAATAATCTGATTAACTGCAGGCATAATGAAATCAGCAAATTGCATTTCTGCTACTGGTCGCATTCCATACATTGCTGCTCCGATACCAACACCAGCAATGGCAGATTCTGCTAGAGGTGTGTCTAAAACACGATATTCACCAAATTCATCGTACAACCCTTCTGTGGCACGGAAAACTCCACCTTTCCTCCCGACATCTTCTCCTAGAACAAATACTTTATTATCACGTTGCATTTCCTCTTTTAATGCAGTTGTAATCGCTTGGATATATGACATTATGGGCATATAGTCTCCACTCCTTACTCTTCATATACAAATTTTAAAGCAGATTCAGGTTCAGCGTATGGTGCATTTTCTGCGTAATCAGTTGCCTCATTGACAGTGTCGCGAATTTCGGTATTTATTTTTTCTTCTATTTCATCTGTTAAAATTCCCAAATCTTTTAGGTAAGCAGCAAATGTAATGATAGAGTCTTTTTTTCTTGCTTCTTCAACTTCTCCACTTTCACGGTATAAACGGTCATCATCATCACTAGAATGCGCTGTTAAACGATATGTAATTGCTTCAATTAGAGTTGGGCCCTCTCCTGACACTGCTCGCTCTCTTGCATTTTTCACAGCATCATATATGGCTAATGGATCATTTCCATTTACTGTGAACCCAGGCATGCCGTAGCCTGTTGCACGATCAGAAACCGATTCACATGCCAGCTGTTTATCAACCGGCACAGAAATTGCATATTTATTATTTTCAACCATAGTAATAACCGGTAATTTATGTACTCCAGCAAAGTTTAGACCTTCATGAAAGTCACCTTGATTTGATGAACCTTCTCCTAGGGTAACAAATGATACAAAATCTTTTTGTTCCATTTTTGCTGCTAATGCTACTCCGACGGCATGCGGTAGTTGGGTTGTTACTGGCGAAGAACCTGTTAAAATTCGATTTTTCTTTTGCCCGAAATGCCCAGGCATTTGGCGTCCACCTGAGTTTGGGTCTTCGGCTTTAGCAAACCCCGATAGCATTAGTTCTTTTGTTGTCATTCCAAATGTTAAAACAATGCCCATATCCCGATAATAAGGTGCTACGAAGTCTTTGTTTCGATCTAGAGCGAATGATGCACCTACTTGTGCTGCCTCTTGTCCCTGACAAGAAATCACAAAAGGAATTTTACCCGCTCTATTTAACAACCACATTCTTTCATCAATTTTTCTAGCCAATAGCATTGTTTTATACATTTCCAGTACATCTTCATTTGTTAAACCTAGCTTGTCATGTCTATTTTTTGTCATAAAGGGTCCCTCCTTTAAAATGTTTATTTTCAAAATGAAAATAAATACCAATCTTGAGGTAAGATGATTCTAAAAATAATGGCAGTATTTTTCAAGGTTCTAACATTTTGTTAGCCATGAATCTGTTTTCCGTCTACGGCAAGTGCTGCTTCACCCATTATTTCTGATAAGGTTGGATGCGGATGTATACCCTGGGAAACTTCCCAAGATGTTGCATCAAGTAATTTAGCAAGACTAGCTTCGGATATCATGTCTGTAACATGTGGTCCCACCATGTGCACACCGAGAAGGTCTTGTGAATCTTTATCAGCAATAAATTTCACAAAACCATCTGTTTCACCATAAACTAATGCTTTTCCAATTGCTTTAAAAGGAAATGTACCAATCTTAATATGAAAGCCCGCTTCTTTTGCCTTTTGTTCTGTCATTCCCACACTTGCAACCTCAGGGTTGGAATAAATACATGTAGGGACAGTGTTATAATTCAGTGTAAATGGCTCTTGATTAGCAATGTGTTCGACTGCGATGATCCCCTCATGGGAAGCGACGTGTGCAAGCTGCATCCCGCCGATTACATCACCAATGGCATAGATGTGTGATTCTTTTGTTTGATAATAGTTGTTCGTTTGAATAAATCCAGAATCGATAACAATTTCCGTGTTTTGCAGTCCGATATTACTTGTATTTGCTTCTCGCCCAATGGATACAAGCATTTTTTCTGCTTTAAAGGATTTTTTATTATCATTGATCTCTACATCAACTGTAATACCGTCTCCCTTTGATAGGGTTTCTGGTAGCACTTTTGCTTCCTTAACAAAGGTAATACCTTTCTTTTTTAATAATTTCTCAACTTCCTTAGATATAGCCGTATCTTCTGTTGGCAGTATTCGGTCTGCGTATTCAATAACTGTAACTTTGACGTCAAAATCAGCTAACATTGAGGCCCATTCAATACCTATCACACCGCCACCAACTATAATGATGGAAGCAGGAAGTTCTTCCATTTGAAGAGCCTCATCAGAGCTCAATACTGCTGTACCATCAATATCTAGACCAGGTAATGTTTTGGGTTTTGAACCAGTTGCAATCAGTACATTTTTTGGAACGATTATTGTATTTTCGTCACCATTTTCATATTCAATTGAAATCGTTCCAGGCATTGGAGAAAATATACTAGGTCCTAAAATACGACCGTATCCTTCAAATACATCAATTTCCCCTTTTTTCATAAGCCCTTGGACACCTTGATGTAATGTATCAATAATTTTGTCTTTTCGTTCCTGTACCTTCGTAAAATTAAAATTTGTTTCTTTCGTGTAAATACCGTAATTACTTGCTTCTTTTGTCTGTTTATAAACCTCTGCACTGCGTAATAACGCTTTTGAGGGGATACAGCCACGATGTAAACAAGTGCCACCTAGTTTCTCTTTTTCTACCATTGCTACTTTCAAACCCAGTTGTGAAGCTCGTATAGCAGCAACATATCCGCCTGTCCCCCCACCGAGAACAACAAGGTCATATTCCTTTGACATACATAGTCCGCTCCTTCATATCTTGAGTCGCAGGGTTACTTTTTTTGTATATCTCTATTATGTAAAACCCTCAAAACATCTAATATAAGTATTTGTAATATATTTGCACCAGGTATACTATTATAACAGCAATACACATCATTCGCTTACTTTTATATTTATAGCAGGATACTACAGCATCCAGTTTAGATATCATAAATGCCCTAGTATGCTATTTGCCAAATGTTGATCAATAATATGATTTAAATGACAAAGCCTTCATGATCAACGACTTATATTGAGGTTAAGCTAGAATAAATAGTGGTAATCTCGAGAATTTGGTGCAAAATGACTGGTATTTGCTTTAAAATTCCCCTAAAGTTTTACTTTCGACTTAAAATATGATGTTCATTCATTAGAAACTGATTTCGGGATTTTTTTACCGATTCAATTCTTTCTTCTGCCATCCGGTCTGCGGCAGCATATGTTGGAATATTATCACGTCTGGAAATTTCAAACACTTTTGTTAGGTTATCATAAATTGTATTTACCTTTTTCATTGCCCGGTCATAGTTATATCCTATTAACTCATCAGCTACGTTGATAACTCCACCTGAATTTAGGACATAATCAGGAGTATAAATTATTCCTTTTTCGTAAAGCATATCGCCATGTTCATTTGTTTTTAACTGATTATTTGCTGATCCCGCTATAACCTTCGCTTTAATTCTTGGAATAGTATCATCATTAATTATTGCGCCTAACGCACACGGTGCATATATATCACAATCTACATCATAGATGGCTTCTGGATCTACAGTTTGAGCACCGAAAGCTTCTGCAACCCGATTAACCGCTTCTTTATTTATGTCAGTTACAATGATGTTAGCACCTTCTTTATGCAGATATTTACATAGATTATATGCAACATTTCCAGCGCCTTGTACTGCAATTGTTTTTCCTTCTAAAGAGTCATTAGAAAAAGCCTCCATTGCAGCTGCTTTCATTCCCATATATACACCGTAAGCAGTTATTGGTGATGGATTACCTGAGGAACCAGACTCGGCTGATATTCCAGTTACAAAATCCGTTTCTAAATGGATTGTATCCATATCATTAACCGTTGTTCCTACATCTTCAGCTGTAATATATCGACCGTTTAGACTTTGGATATAACGGCCAAATGCTCTGAACATTTCAGGGTTTTTATCCTTTTTAGGGTCACCAATAATCACCGCTTTCCCTCCGCCTAAATTTAATCCAGCGGCAGCATTTTTATAAGTCATTCCTTTTGCTAATCTCAAAGCATCTTCAATCGCTTCAGCTTCTGAATTGTACGTCCACATTCTAGTCCCGCCTAGCGCAGGTCCAAGCGTGGTATCATGAATAGCTATAACTCCTTTAAGTCCAGAATTTTTATCCTGACAAAAAACGACTTGCTCATAATCAGACTCTTCCATATAACTCAATATTTCCATTTTTTATCCCCCTAAGAATGTGGTATATATTTCATAATCTAAAAAATTAATTGTAATTTACGCAAGGAAGAATGTATGTTTATATTTCCATTGCAACGATTGTGCCAATATTTAACCCTTGTTTTTATTGGTTAATGTATAGTTAGTGTGTGCATTTTTTTTCATTTATGAAAAGTGTTGCATGTTACTTTTTTCAATATTATACTTTTTTATCTTATAGTATAAATTTCTAATGGATATTTTTAACGCACTGGCTGTTTTTGTTTTGTTAAAATTATTTCTTCTATATGCACTGGCAATGAAATCTTTTTCAAATTGTTCGGTAGCTTGTTGTAATGAGAGCCTATCGATGCTTGAAACTTGTGAATCAATCGGATCTTTTGTTTTTGACAAAAGATTTACATAATCAAAAATATGTTTAGTTTTAATCCTTTCTTCGTTCATACCCATATAAATCATTGCTCGTCCAATTATGTTTTCCAATTCTCTAATATTGCCATCCCAACGATGTTGTTTTAAATTATGTAAGGCTTTATCTGATATGGAGCGAACATTTCTGCCATATTCCAGATTTAATTTCTCAATGGTATGATAAATTAAATCTGGTAAATCATCCAAGCGCTCTCTAAGAGAAGGAATAAATATCGGAAGGCGATTTAAACGATAATATAAATCCTCACGGAAAGTTTTATCCATAATTGCTTTTTCCAGATTAGTATTCGTAGCAGCAATCACTCTTACATTAATCTGTATTGGTTTTGTACCACCAACTCTAATAATTTCATTTTCCTGAAGAAATCGAAGAAGTTTGGTTTGCATATTTAAAGAAAGCTCGCCTATCTCATCTAGAAAAATACTGCCATTATTTGCTTCTTCAAATAATCCTTTTTTGCCACCTGATTTTGCTCCTGAAAAAGCTCCATCTTCATAACCAAATAATTCACTTTCTAAAAGCGTCTCTGCAATAGCTGCACAATTCACCCTAATGAACTTATTATGTTTTCTAACGCTTTCATGGTGAATAGCATGAGCAAACAATTCTTTTCCTGTACCTGATTCTCCACGCAATAAAACAGTTGCTGGTGTTCTAGCTCCAACCTTAGCTTGTTCGATGGCCAGTTTCATCTCAGGAGAAGAACCTATTATATCATCAAAAGTATATTTTGCTTCTAAGTTGCGAATGATCTTTTGAGCCCTTTTTAATTCGCTTGTTAATATCTGAATTTCTGAAATATCATGTAGTACACCTATACTTCCCTTAATTTTTCCATTGACTATCACTGGAGCAACATTTACTAAAACACTTCTTTTATTTGGACCAACTTTCATACGTACACCGCGAACTGGCTGTCTTGTTTTCAGCACTTTGAAGTGCATGCTTTCTCCTTCAGAAATATCAGTAGATGCTGGTTTTCCAATGATTTCTTTTTCTGTTAACCCGGTAATTTTTGTATATGCTGGGTTAACCATTAACCCTGTACCATTCTCGTCAACAACACTAATCGCTTCTTCTGATGAATGAATAATGGCCTCTAACATTGTTTTTATTTTCTTTAAATCCGTATTTTCTTCCTTTAGATGAATTACTTGGGTTAGTTTGTTATTAATTGTTTGCGTCATTTTTTCCTCAAGTAACTCAATTATAATTCTTGTAAGAGGTTCGGGTATAATCAGTGTTTGTTTTTGGCGTTCATTTGAAAGTAACGCAAGCAGATGTGAATCGCCTGTAGTTTCAATTATAATATCAATGTCTTCGTTTATCCAATTTTGCCATTCCGTATCTACAGGAATATTATATGTACGTTCTACTTTACATACATTTTCTTGTTTATTTTGAGCGATAGCAGCTATTATTTTAAATTGATCACTAGTATATAGCAGGTTAAATAAAGCGCTCTCATTTTTGTTAACGCCAATAATAAGCACACGTTTCATATCATCCCACCTTGCAAAATTTTGCACGTATCAATCATACGATAATACGTTGGTTTAAGCAAATCTTGATTCATTTCTATTTTAAGCAAGGTTTGTTATACTATCTAAAGATTAGTACTTAAGGGGAATATGATATGATTCGGATTTTTGCTGTACTTGTATTATTTATTCCAGGCGTTATTTCTGCTTTTGGTATAAAACTTATGCGCGATTCTTTGTTTGATGAATTTTATCCGATTTTCGTCCATGTTGGTATCCAATTTACAGTAGGACTCATCCTGTTTTTAATCGGACTTGGTTTTATCGGTGGCTTTATCGTACATAGAGATCGAAAAAGACAATTAGTAAAGAAGAAAAATCAAAAGAAACACAAATAAAAAGTGGCGATTAGTCACTTTTATTTTGTCTATAGGCAAAAAAAGTACAAAATTAAAAAAAGAGTCTAGCTGAATTGAAAGAAAACACTAACAGTTATGTAACATTTGTGATACTATTTAAAAAACATTAGATTTTATAAAAGTATATGGAGAGGTGTAACAATGAAAGTAGTAAAATTCGGTGGCAGTTCTGTTGCGAGTGCTACTCAAATCCAAAAAGTAGGGGGTATTATTAAAAGTGATCCTGAGCGAAAAATAGTTGTTGTTTCAGCTCCAGGAAAACGAAATAATAATGATATTAAAATTACCGATATGCTAATAGATCTGGGTCATGCTTATCTTCAAAATAAAACGTATAAAGACTATTTGGACAAAATAATGAAACGTTTTGAAGAAATTATTCAAGAATTAAATATACCATTGTCCGTCCTGGAAGATATTGAACATTCGATTAATAACGTGTTATCGAGAAATCTTTCTGACGAAATTAAATTCGATGCTATCAAAGCACTTGGAGAAGATAGTTCAGCCAAAATTGTCAGTGAATATCTTAAACATATTGGCCTAGAAGCAAATTATATAAATCCAAAAGATGCTGGAATAATGGTTAGTAATGAGCTGGGCGAGGCTAGAATATTACCGGAAAGTTTCTCCAATCTTTATGCACTTAGGGAAAGATCAGATATATTGGTTATACCTGGTTTTTTTGGGTATACAAAAGAAGGAAATCTTGCAACTTTCCCCAGAGGGGGTTCAGATATAACCGGCTCTATTGTTGCGGCAGGAGTAAAAGCTGCATTATATGAGAATTTTACGGATGTGGACTCGGTTTTTTCAGTGAATCCTAATATTGTTGATAATCCAAAAGAAATCACAAAGTTAACCTATAAAGAAATGCGTGAACTTTCCTATGCAGGGTTTTCTGTATTTCACGATGAAGCTTTAATACCTGCATTCAATGAAAAAATTCCTGTAGCTATTAAAAATACAAATAATCCACAATCCCCGGGAACAAAGATTGTTGCGGAAAAAGAGTCTTTAGAGAACTGTGTTGTAGGTATAGCCAGCGACACTGGTTTTAGTAGCATATATATCAGCAAATATTTAATGAACCGTGAATTAGGGTTTGGACGAAAGTTATTTAGTATTTTAGAGGATGAAATGATTTCATTTGAACATGCACCTTCGGGAATTGATGATATGTCCATTATTATCCGTGATGATCAACTGACACCTGAAAAGGAACCCATAATACTTAAAAGAATAAAAGAAGAATTACAAGCGGATACAGTGTCTATCCATCGTGATTTAGCAATTATCATGGTTGTTGGTGAAGGAATGAATAGTACAATTGGGATCGCTCAAAAAGCCACTTCAGCCCTAAAAGAAGCTAATGTCAATATTGAAATGATAAATCAGGGTTCATCTGAAGTTTCGATGATGTTTGGAATACAAGCTGAAGGAATTGACCGGGCAATTCAATCGTTGTATGATGCATATTTTGGTAAATAATCAATAAAAAATAAGACTGGGACAAAACCCCAGTAAATGTAAAAAAGTTCGGGAGTCCCGTCTCTAGATGGAACTCCCGAACTTCTTTATTTTACTTTTCCGTGCGATTTATACTTATTTAGTAATCCCGTTGACTTGCTCTGCAGGCGGCTGCTTTCCGCGGGCACGGCCTTAGCCTCCTCGGAAGAAAACCACTTCACGCGGGGTCTTCAGACTCGTGCTGTTCCCGCTGGAGTCAGCCG
>NZ_JFBD01000074.1 GCF_000709085.1 Virgibacillus alimentarius
GTGTTACTCACCCGTCCGCCGCTCGTTCCACAAACGTCACCCCCCGAAGGGGATCGATTTGCTTCACGCGCTCGACTTGCATGTATTAGGCACGCCGCCAGCGTTCGTCCTGAGCCAAGATCAAACTCTCCATAAAAGTTTGTGTGAAATTGACACCAATCAATTCTACAAATGTCTTAGCTTTACTTCTTGCATGTAGATAATCAGATTGTATTCATGAATTTAGATCAGTTGATCTGCATCCACAACCACAAGCTATCATCTATATTCTTGACATACTGGTTGTTTTGTTCAGTTTTCAAAGAGCAATATCTTTATAGTAGAATGATTATATCATGTTACATATAGTTTGTCAATCCAACGAAATTCGCTCATTTCAAAGCGTTTATTTCATCCTTTCGTTGACAGCAAAAATAATTTTACAACCGAAGAACAAAAAAGTCAACACTTTTTTATGATTTTTTTCACATTATACCTATGCCAATTTGATAAAGTTTTAAATAATTATTTCTCCATCCCAATCAAGCATTCCACCAACCAAGTTAGAAACTTTATATCCATTTTCATTTAAGTATAATGCAGCATTCATACTTCTTCTTCCAGAACGACATACAAGTACATAGTGTTTACTTTTATCTAAATCCTTCATTTCTTCAGGAATTTTATCTAAACGAATATGTTTTGCGCCTTCAATCATTCCTTGTGCAACTTCTTCATCTTCACGAACATCAATTATCTCTATCCCTTGATTCGTTTCCTTTAACTCCTGCAATTTATTTGGTGTTATTTCATTTATATTTTCCATCTCATTCATCCTTTTTTTTATTTTCCATTCAATAATACTTTTTTTGCGTATAGCTTTCAATATCTAACACAAAATAATTTCACCTGATCACATTGGAGAGATTAGTATGAAATTAAGATTTTACGCTCTAGTTCCTTTATGTTTAACTTTTTTTATTTTCAGTTTAGGTTTTGTAACATTTGCAAATGAAAAGGGAGAAGAACCCGAACCTGTAGTTATCAAAACATATGAAGAAGATATTACTGGAGATGGTTTAAAGGAAACCATCAAATTAAAAGGTGTTTTACTATCCGAAGATTCGGATTACTTCCATAAAGTTTGGGCGAATATAAAGGGGAAATATAATCAACAGTGGAAAATTCATTTTGAAAGTGGATATAAGCCGACTATTCTATTTAATGATTTAACGCATAATAAGGTGAATGATATGTTATACCAGAGTGCATCTAAAGACAATAACGAACAGTATAATTATCAATTGTATACACTTAAAAATGAAAAGGCCACTGAAATTCCCTTGCCTGAGCAGGATTATATACAAGGTAAATTCAAAGATAATTTTAAAGTCGATATTCGAATATCCCATGATGCAGATTCTGAAATTGTAAATATAAAAAATCAAGCATCTAAATATGTCCAATTAGGTATTTATAATGAACAAGGTGAATTACAAAAGCCCACTTCTGCAGTTATAAATCCAATCTCCTTTATTGAACCGAAATTAATTAGTAAAAGTAAAGGTATGGGAATGAAAAGTTTTCAACAAATTAATGCTACTAAGAATACTGATCAACTCGGTACCATAGAAACGCTTTGGTATTACGAAAAAGGGGATTGGATCATTTTGAAAACAAAATGGGTTCGTGAAGATTAAAAAAATGAAAAGGATCTCTTTATAGTTGAGATCCTTTTCATTTTAATTTGCAACAATGTTGACTAACTTTCCAGGAACAACGATAACTTTTCGAACCGTTTTTCCTTCAATCCATTCCTGGATTTTTTCATCTGAGAGTGCTTTTTGTTCAAGTTCTTCTTTTGGTATATCTTTTGAAACACGGATTTTTGAACGTACTTTGCCCATGATCTGTAAAACAATTTCGACCTCATCTTCGACTAGTTTTGTTTCATCATATGTTGGCCACTCTTCATATGCGATAGTTGTAGTATTTTCAAGACGATTCCACAATTCTTCACCAATATGTGGCGCAATAGGCGAAAGTAATTTAACAAATCCTTCTATATACTTTTTAGGAATCATCTTTGCTTTTTGAGCTTCATTCACAAACACCATCAGTTGAGAAATACCCGTATTAAAGTGCAGATTTTCATAATCCTCAGTAACTTTTTTTACTGTTTCATGATAGACTTTATCCATCGATGAATCATCCGAAGTCTCTGAAATTTTCTCAGAAATTTTACCCTCGTCCGTAATAATCAGACGCCATACACGATCAAGAAAACGACGTGCGCCGTCCAAACCACTTGTTGACCAAGCAACTGCAGCATCAAGAGGCCCCATAAACATTTCATATAGGCGTAAAGTATCGGCACCATGAGAAGTTACAATATCATCTGGATTAACAACATTTCCTTTTGATTTACTCATTTTTTCATTACCTTCTCCAAGAATCATTCCTTGGTTATATAATTGCGTAAAAGGTTCTTTCGTTGGTACAACTCCAATATCATATAAAAACTTGTGCCAGAAACGTGCATATAATAAGTGAAGTACTGCATGTTCTGCTCCCCCAATATATATATCGACCGGCAACCACTCATTTAATACTTTAGGATCTGCTAGCTGCTCCTTATTATCCGGATCTATAAACCTTAGGAAGTACCAGCAGCTGCCTGCCCATTGTGGCATTGTGTTTGTTTCACGTCGTCCTTTCATTCCGGTTTCTGGGTCGGTCACATTAACCCAATCGCTATTAGCTAGTGGGGACTCTCCAGTTCCAGATGGTTTTATCTCTTCTAATGTAGGTAACTCCAAAGGTAATTCCTCTTCGGGAACCGCGCTCATTGTCCCATCTTCCCAATGAATAATTGGAATTGGTTCACCCCAGTATCTTTGACGTGAAAATAACCAGTCACGAAGACGGTAAGTCACTTTCCTTGTACCTTTGCTATTTTTTTCAAGCCATTCTATCATTTTTTCAATTGCCGCATCTTTATTTAGACCATTCAGAAAATCAGAATTAATTAGTAACCCATCGCCAGTATATGCTTCGTTGGAAATATCTCCACCAGAAACAACTTCTGTAATTGGCAGATTAAATTTTGATGCAAATTCAAAGTCTCGCTCATCATGTGCAGGAACAGCCATGATTGCTCCAGTACCATACGTCATCAACACATAATCTGCTACCCAGATCGGCATTTTTTCATTATTTACAGGATTAATAGCATAAGCACCGGTAAAGACACCTGTTTTATGCTTTGCTAAATCAGTTCTTTCCAAATCAGATTTTGTTTGTACTTCTTTTATATATGCTTCAACCGCTTCCTTTTGCTCTGAAGTTACAATTTCTTTAACATAAGGATGCTCTGGTGCTAAAACAGCATAAGTTGCACCAAATAACGTGTCAGGTCTTGTGGTGAATACATTAATTCCTCTATCATGCCCATCGATAGAAAATATAACTTCTGCCCCTTCAGAACGGCCTATCCAGTTGCGCTGCATATCTTTTATACTTTCAGGCCAATTTAGCTCTTCTAAATCCTCAAGTAAGCGATCAGCATAAGCCGTAATTTTCAGCATCCATTGTTTCATTGGTTTGCGGATAACAGGATGGTCACCACGTTCACTCTTTCCGTCAATCACTTCTTCATTTGCTAAAACCGTACCTAATGCAGGGCACCAGTTAACAGGTACTTCATCCATATAAGCTAGACCTTTTTCATAAAGTTTTGTAAAAATCCATTGCGTCCACTTGTAATAACTAGGATCTGTTGTGTTTATTTCCCGATCCCAATCATAGGAGAAACCTAATTCTTGAATTTGTCTTTTAAATGTTTTAATATTTTCTTCCGTAAATTCTGCCGGGCTATTCCCTGTATCGAGCGCATATTGCTCTGCAGGCAAACCAAAAGCATCCCAACCCATTGGATGTAATACTTCATATCCTTGCATACGTTTCATCCGAGAGATAATATCTGTCGCTGTATATCCTTCTGGATGCCCTACATGCAAACCCGATCCGGATGGATAGGGAAACATATCAAGCGCATATACCTTTTCTTTTTTTGAATGCGTGTCCGTTTTAAATGTTTTATTCTCTAACCAATATTGTTGCCATTTCTTTTCGATTTCACGATGGTTATAACTCATTATGATTACCTCCTTCTTCCTGATAAAACCAGCTTTTTCCGCAATTATCTAAAAAAAAGCCACTCATCCCTAAAAAGGGACGAGAAGCTTTTTCCCGCGGTACCACCCAAATTAACGCATATCGTATGTACGTTCACTTATATCTTTAACGCAGATGTACGGCAGAAACTACTTATTCACTTCTGCAACATTGCAGGTGAGTTCATAACAATTCAGGAACAGTTCTCACCAGCCACTGTTTCTCTAAACCTGAATACGATTATTACTACTCCAGCGCGTCGTTATTTGAGTTATTATATCGAATTTTAATGAATTCAATATACTTTGTCAAGACAATACATTTGGAATACTTTAGATTCCAGTGTTTAATAGCAAAAACAAATTTTTTAGATTATCTTTCCATCGTGTTAAACTTATTATAGCGTAATAAAAAAGAGGGGTTTGTAACTATTTATGTTAAAAGGTATTTTAAATTATTCTCATTATTTACTTGCTTTATCCACACAAAATGGAGAAACAGTTATTGATGCAACTTGCGGAAATGGAAACGACACACTTTTTTTAAGTAAAAAAGTCGGCAAGGAGGGGCATGTCCTAGCATTTGATATACAGGATCAAGCAATTAAAAACGCTAAGGCTTTAGTAGAAGGTCATAACTGTTCGAATATATCTTTCATTCATGACAGTCACGTGAATGTATCTGAATATTTATCTTCTGAAAGTAAAGTCGGAGCTGCTATTTTTAATCTTGGATATTTGCCAAAAAGTGATAAAACAATTATTACACAAGGTGAATCCACCATTTCATCTATAAAAAGTATCTTAGGTTTCTTAAGACAAAACGGGCTCATTGTTATCGTTGTATACCATGGTCATAAGGGAGGAAAAAAAGAAAAAGAAATGATCCTCAGCTATGTCATGAATCTTGATCAAAAAAAGTACCATGTATTACGTTACGATTTTATCAATCAAAAAAATAATCCGCCTTTTTTATTAGCTATTCAGAAAAAATAATGATTAACAAAACAAGCCTGTGTCTTCATAAGGGCTTGTTTTTCGTATTTTTAAAACGGTAATATATGATTGTATTCCAATAAAAAAACTTCGCTTTACGTCCGCTGATTTCAAGCAGTTCTTTTTTCATTTCTGCCCCGCTGGACAATTGCTTTACTTTCGGATCACCTAGGTATAACCCGACTAATCCGTGATGTATCATTTCATGAAACTTGGAGTCAGGAAGTTGCTGTACATGTTTATCCGCCTCTTTTATAAAATAAATAAAGCGTTTTTTCATTTTCTCGCCATTCGGATAATAACTGCAGAAGTTCAAATCCCCTTCATACCTATCTTCCTGTTGATCAATGTAATAATCCAATAAAATATGTAAGCCCTGCATAAACGGAAAATAACCATCGTATATTTTCTGAGCAAGCTGATCCGTAAGTTTCCCCTTTAAGGCATAAGACACAGTACAAAAAACCCCTAATGTGGAGCCAGCAGCTGCTGCAAATTCATACCATTTCAACGATGCCCAGTCCCCTCTATTTTTTTCATACCACTTCGTCAAACGGGGTATTCGCTCCATTTCAGTAACATGTTTATGAACCTGAAGATCTTCGTATAGACCTTCAAGTTTCATCATACACTCATATACCGTTGGTGAAAAGTTCAGCTGGTCAACCACTCTTTGACAGGTTTTAACAAGATCAATTAAATAGGCCGCATCTTCCTGTTCATCCCTTAATGCATAATAATTTTTCGGTTTATTTTCTGGTGTTAGAGCGTCAACCATGGCCTGATGCAGTAAACGAAAGTCGTTGGGATCCATTGATGTACTCCGGTCACACAAATTATCCAAATAATCACTTATAGTCTGGTAGGCAACGATAAAACGTATCGCTTCTTTCCATTCCTCCCCTGCCAACAAGGCATAAACAGCACCTCCCTGACAATGAAAACGTTTCGTTTCGATACTTGCAAGAGCTTGTGAACGAAGCTCACTATTTGGTATCCCCTCCGCTCGAGTTTGCCAAAAATGTAATTCTAGATCAACCTGAGGAAATATTTTTCGATACACAGAAAATATTAAAGTTAGTACGGTTCCTGGTATTCGTTCAACCACCCTGCTACCTCCATTTCTAAAACTTCAAATCTATTTTAATCAATTTTTTTTGCTATACTACATATATCATCAAATAATCAGGAGGATTTCAAATGATACACCCTTATGAAGACATTCACCCTTCTATTCATGAAACAGTTTTTATTGCACATAATGCAACAGTGATTGGAAATGTAAGCATTGATGAGGCATCCAGCATATGGTTCCATACCGTCCTTCGTGGTGACATTGCACCAATAATAATAGGTAAAGAAGTGAGTGTTCAAGATTTATCTATGATCCATCAAAGCCCTGATATGCCAGTTATTGTCGAAGACGGCGTAACAATCGGCCATCAAGTTACATTACATTCAGCAACCGTCAGGAAAAACGCTTTAATAGGTATGGGTTCTTTACTATTGGATGGCGCTGAAGTAGGAGAAAGTGCGTTTGTTGGAGCTGGTAGCTTAATTCCACCGGGAAAAAAAATACCGCCACATACACTAGCGTTAGGCAGACCAGCTAAAGTAGTTCGAGAACTATCCGAAAAAGACTATAAAGAATTAGAACGTGTACGAACTGCTTATGTTGAAAGAGGAAAATATTATAAAAATAATACCTCTTTAGGGCTACCATTTTAATCTATAAAAGCAGGCTTTCAGTATATAACTGTTTTGCCTGCTTTTGGTCATTTTGAATATATTATTTAGTTGGTTACTTTTGCTATCTCTTTATCTGGTTTGCTTAATTCTGATATGTCAAACTTATTTTCTACGAATATTTGATGCCAAAGCATAAACATGAGAACAGTCCATATCTTTCTGCTATAGTCTCCCTTGCCTCGGCAATGAGCTTCAAGCAAATCAAGAACATAAGATTTATAAAGTAAATGATCTGTCTGACTTTCCTGAATCAGCTGTTTAGCAAAATCATATAACTCATGCTTTAGCCAATGACGGATTGGTACTGGAAAACCAAGCTTTTTACGATCAAGAACATGATCAGGAATAACACCCCGTGAAGCTTCACGTAAAATATGCTTCGTTGTCCCGTTTGCAATTTTAAGGTCAACCGGAATTCCATTTGCAACTCGAAATACTTTTTTATCAAGAAATGGAACACGTACTTCAAGCGAATTTGCCATCGTCATTCTGTCCGCTTTTAATAAGATATCGCCACGCATCCATGTATGGATATCAACGTACTGCATTTGATTAACGAGTGGATAATCGCGTACATTGTCAAATAACTTACCAGTAATTTGCTGATAAGATATATTTTCATTATGATATTTAAGTATTTGCCGCTTCTCATCATCTTCGAACATTTTTGCATTACCAATATAACGCTCTTGTAATGGCGTTGTACCACGTTCTAAGAAGCTCTTTCCTCTTACACCTTCAGGCAATACTTCTGCAACTTTAGCTAGCAAACTTTTAGCAGGTGTTGGGATTGAATCAAACAATTTTAAGGACTCCGGTTCACGGTAAATATTATATCCACCGAATAGTTCATCTGATCCTTCACCTGATAAAGCGACTGTAACATGCTTGCGTGCCTCACGAGCAAGAAAATACAACGGCACACATGACGGATCTGCTAATGGATCATCCATATGCCACATAATCTTCGGAAGCTTTTCAAGATATTCATCTGGAGTTATCACATAAGAAATATTTTCAACATCTAACTTATCAGCTGTTTCTTTCGCTACATCAATTTCTGAAAATCCCTCACGCTCAAAACCAACCGAAAATGTTTTAATATTTGGATTAATTTCCTTTGCCATGGCAACGATGAGTGTGGAGTCTATGCCACCGGATAGAAACGATCCAACAGGAACATCACTACGCATATGAACGTGAACAGAATCATACAGGCTATCTTGAATTCGTTTTATCCAATCCTGCTTGTCCATTAATACAGGGTTGAATGTTGCTTTCCAGTAACGATGAAATGCAATGGGCTCTCCAGGTTTTTGTATGAAGTAATGACCTGGCTCTACTTTTTTTATCCCCGTAGTCATTGTCATCGGTTCTGGAACAAACTGGAAGCTTAAATAATGATGCAATGCCTCTTGATTTACTTCCTGCTTATCCATCATTAATGCAATACTTTTTTTCTCAGAGGCAAATAATGTACCATTCTCAGTTTCATAATAAAACAAAGGTTTAATGCCAAAAGGATCTCGAGTACCGTAGAGTGTCTCATTTTCTTTATCCCAAATCAAAATAGAAAACATACCTCTTAGATACTGGAAAGCTTTTTCTTTATGTTGAGAAAAAAGCGCTGCAATGACCTCTGTATCAGAGTCTGTTTCAAATGTATATCCTTCTTTTTGCAGATCTCTATGTAATTCCACAAAATTATATATTTCTCCATTAAAAATCAACCATATTTTATCATTATCATAGCTTAATGGTTGTGCACCATTATCGATATCAATAATACTTAAACGTCTAAAGCCGAATGACACATATTGGTCATGGTAATAGCCCTCATCGTCAGGGCCACGATGTGTTATAAGGTCATTTTGCTTTTGAAAAAAGTCCATTTCTTCATTATCTAAAATATTTTGTTTGTTACGGATCATACCGATAAAACCACACATATTCTAGCCTCTCTTCCAGTCATGTTGAATCGTTAAAATTATATCATAAAATGGCTGATCCCGATATAATTATTTGATTCTGTTTTCCTTTAAATAAAAGGGATATTGTATAAATTCATACAATACCCCCCTTAAAATTATTACTTTAATGTCAGCGCCTTTAATTCTTCCACTTTATCTGTCTTCTCCCATGGAAATAAAATATCGGTTCTTCCAAAGTGACCATAAGCAGCTGTTTGTTTAAAGATTGGTTTTTTTAAGTCAAGCATACGGATAATACCAGCTGGTCGTAAATCAAATAATTCACGAATTGCTTCAACCAATATATTTTCGTTTACAACACCTGTTCCAAATGTGTTGATTGTAATCGATACAGGTTCAGCGACTCCAATAGCATAAGCAAGTTGTACCTCGCATGTTTTTGCAAGTTTAGCTGCGACGATGTTTTTTGCAACATAGCGGGCAGCATATGCCGCAGAACGATCAACCTTCGTTGCATCTTTTCCACTAAATGCTCCCCCTCCATGTCGAGCATAACCACCATACGTATCAACGATGATTTTACGGCCGGTTAATCCGACATCACCTTGGGGGCCACCTATGACAAAACGTCCTGTCGGATTAATGAAATATTTTGTTCTCTCATCCAGTAAATTTGGTGAAACCACAGGACGAATCACATATTCCACCATATCTTTTTTAATTTGTTCGATGGTCATTTTTTGATGATGCTGTGTCGAAATCACAATCGTATCTACGCGGATTGGGTTACCATTTTCATCATACTCAATTGTTACTTGCGTCTTTCCATCCGGACGCAAATAATTGAGTAATCCTTCTTTCCTTACATCAGCCAACCGTTTGGAAAGCTTATGTGCAAGGGAGATGGGCAATGGCATTAGCTCTTCGGTTTCATCACTTGCAAAACCAAACATCAACCCTTGATCTCCCGCACCAATTGATGCAATCTCCTCATCAGTCATTTGTCCTTGCCGCGCTTCAAATGCTTGATCTACGCCACTGGCAATATCAGGAGATTGCTCATCGATCGCAGTAAGTACTGCACATGTTTCTGCGTCAAATCCATATTTCGCCCGTGTATAGCCAATATCCTTGATTGTTTGTCTAACAATTGCTGGAATATCCACATAAGTATTTGTTGAAATTTCCCCTGAAACTAATACCATGCCTGTTGTTACTGTCGTTTCACAAGCTACCCGAGCATTTGGGTCTTCCTTTAAAATTTCATCTAAAACGGCATCAGAAATTTGATCAGAAATCTTATCTGGATGTCCTTCTGTCACCGATTCCGATGTAAATAGATGGCGATTTTTCATATTCATATGATTAAATCCTCTCTAAAATATGGTACGGATCTCTATTTTCCAGTTTTTAGCATATAGAAAAATCATCAAATCAAAAAGTATTTTATTTTGATTTTAAACAAACATTTTCTAAAAAAGAAAATTTCTTCATAATTTTATAATCCAAAGTGAAAACTAAAAAAGCCCTTCCTGCTATCTGAGGAAAGGGTTATTTCCTTTCACTCTTATTGTTCAAGGTTGAACCTTGCATCAGGTAAGCACCTTTTCACAAGTGTGATGGTTGCTGGGTTTCATCAGGGCTGTCCCTCCACCGACTCTGAATAAGAGAGTATCCGTTCGGATTCCATCGTAACGAAATAGCAATTGGATGTCAATACTTTTACTTTTTCTCATCGTAACATCTCTCCGATATTTTCATAAACTATTTTTAAAATAGTATGGACTATTTTTATTAATGTGTTATACTATTAACCATAATTTCATTATTTATTTATTTGATATTTGGCTTTTAAAAAATTAACGCATATAAAAAGGCAGGGATTTAACTTATGAACACCGTGAAGCAGTCAATATTTAAAGATCTCTTAGAACATAAAGGTATCCAACATAATTTATCAGTTCCACGATTAGCAGAGCAAATCTTGGAACGTGGGGAAGGCATATTAACAGCTACTGGGGCCGTTCGTGCTGAAACAGGAAAATATACTGGAAGATCGCCAAAAGACCGTTTTATTGTCCGTGATGAAGTTTGTGAAGACTTAATTGATTGGGGTTCAGTCAACAAACCAATTAATGAAGACGTATTTAATACACTATATGAAAAAGTCGTTTCTTACCTTAAGGATAAGGAAAAATTATTCCACTTTAAGGGATATGCTGGAGCAGATGCAAAATACCGTGTACCAATTCAAGTATTTAATGAATATGCATGGCATAATTTATTTGCAACTCAAATGTTCGTTCGTCCCTCTAAAGAAGAACTTCAAACACACGAACCTGAATTTACAGTTGTTTCAGCACCGTCATTTAAAGCAGATCCTAAAGTGGATGGTACTAATTCAGAGGCATTTGTATTAATATCTTTTAAAAAGAAAATTGTCTTAATTGGCGGTACAGAATATGCAGGTGAAATTAAAAAATCTATTTTTTCTGTAATGAATTACTTACTTCCACAACGTGAAGTATTATCTATGCATTGTTCCGCGAACGTGGGCCAAGAAGGTGATGTTGCTCTATTTTTCGGACTGTCAGGTACAGGTAAAACAACTTTATCCGCTGATCCATACCGCCGGTTAATCGGTGATGATGAACATGGTTGGAGTCCGAATGGTATTTTCAATATCGAGGGAGGGTGCTACGCAAAATGTATTAACCTTTCCCAAGAAAAAGAGCCGCAAATATATAATGCTATTCGATTTGGCTCTGTACTGGAAAACGTCGTTATTGATGATAAATCACGTAATCCTGATTATGATGATACATCATTCACCGAAAATACAAGAGCAGCATACCCACTGGAGAATATTGATAATATTGTAACGCCTAGTATAGCTGGTCATCCGAATACGATTATTTTCTTAACTGCAGATGCATCTGGTACACTTCCACCAATAAGTAAATTAACAAAAGAACAGGCAATGTACCACTTTTTAAGTGGTTACACAAGTAAATTAGCCGGTACTGAACGTGGTGTAACAGATCCACAAGCAACATTTTCAGCGTGCTTCGGATCTCCTTTCTTACCACTTGCTCCTTCAACGTATGCAGAGATGCTCGGTGAGAAAATCGATCAATTTAACTCAAATGTATTCCTAGTTAATACAGGCTGGACTGGTGGTGCTTATGGTGTTGGAGAACGTATGAAGTTATCTTATACCCGTGCAATGATACATGCTGCATTAGAAGGTGAACTCAATACAGTGGAAACAACGCAGGACGAAATCTTTGGATTATCAATACCATTGAATGTTCCAGGTGTACCAGACGAGGTATTAATTCCTAAAAATACTTGGACAGATAAAAAGGCATATGATATTGAGGCAAAAGCACTTGCCATGAAATTCCATAAAAACTTTAAAAAGTTTACAAACGCTAGTCAGGATATAAAGCAAGCTGGCCCATTATATTATTCTGAGTAAATAAAAACCGATCTCCTATCTTGAGATCGGTTTTTTTATATGTAAATAATGCGTTATCTTCCTATTCCCTCCTCTTAATATAGGCATTCACACATTTTTAATCCTTACATAAACTATTTCAGACCCATTACCATTTTCAAGAAAGGAACGATCGGCATGACGAAAATCAAATTTGTCGCCTTATTTTCATGTCTAATGCTTATATTATTAACTGCTTGTAACACAAATGAAAAATCATCTATAAAATTAGCTGAAGTTACGCGTTCCCTTTTTTATGCTCCACAGTACGTTGCATTAGAGAAAGGATTTTTTGAAGAGGAAAATTTAGATGTAGAATTACAGACGACGTGGGGCGGGGATAAAACGATGACAGCATTATTATCTGATGGTGCAGATATAGCACTTGTTGGCTCAGAAACATCTATTTATGTTTATACGCAGAACTCAAAAGATTATGCAGTTAATTTTGCAAATTTAACACAAACCGACGGAACGTTTTTAGTGGCGAAAGAAGAACACCCTGAATTTAAATGGAAAGATCTAAATGACAGTATTTTTCTTGGGCAGCGCAAAGGTGGAATGCCTCAGATGGTAGGTGAATTTGTTTTGAAAAAAAATAACATCGATCCACATAACGATTTAGAATTATTGCAAAATGTTGATTTTGCAAATATACCTGGTGCTTTTGTTTCTGGTGATGCAGAATATGTTCAATTATTCGAACCAACTGCTAGTGTGTTCGAAAAAGAAGGAAAAGGCCATATTATTGCATCTTTTGGAGAAGAATCAGGCAATGTTCCATACACCGGGTTTATGGCAAAACAGAGCTATTTAAAAGAAAATAAAGATGAAGCAAAAAGATTTACAAGAGCTATTTATAAAGCGCAACAGTGGGTGGAGGAAAATAGTGCTGAAGAAATAGCAAAAGTCATCCAACCTTATTTTGAAGATACCGAATTAGATATTTTAACCACCTCTATCCAACGATATAAAGACCAAGACTCTTTTGCAACGAACCCTAGCTTAAAAGAGGAGGATTGGGAGAATCTTAAAGAAATTATGAATGAAGCTGGAGAACTCAAAGAAGATGTGCCATACGATGAGCTAGTTAACACCGAACTGGCTGAAGAGGTCGCAAATGAGTAAGGAGGAAAACCATATGTCATTTCTTACCCTCGAAAACGTATCACATCACTATTTCACAAAGAATAGTTTTACAAAAGCCTTAAGTAATATTTCTTTTAATCTTAAGGAAGGGGAATTCATTTCAATCCTTGGCCCGAGTGGTTGTGGAAAATCAACGATTCTTTCTATTATTGCTGGAATTATGAAACACACTTCTGGAAAGGTTTTATTAAAACAAAGACCTCTAGAGGAGTCTGAACTGCCTATTGGATATATGCTGCAGCAGGATTACTTGTTTCCTTGGAAGACCATTATAGAAAACTGTTTAATAGGGCCAAAAATACGTAAGGATAAATCAGAGTATAAAATGAGTCAGGCAAAAAAGCTACTAAAGGAAGTTGGCTTAACAGATATAGAAAAGGAATTTCCGGATTCTCTGTCCGGTGGCATGCGGCAACGAGTAGCCTTAGTTCGAACATTAATAACGAATCCGGAAATTTTATTGCTTGATGAGCCTTTTTCTGCACTTGATTACTTAACAAAATTGAAATTGGAAAACTTAGTATCAAAGCTGTTAAAAAGCTATCACAAAACCGCCATCTTAGTAACACATGATATTGGTGAGGCTATTTCCATGAGTGACCGCATTCTTGTTATGAATGCTAATCCTGGCAACATTGCTAAAACATTCGAGGTGCCGGTTGAATTACGAAATGAAACCCCCTTTTTCGTCCGAAGACATCCAAAATATCAAATGCTTTTTGATAAAGTTTGGGATGAATTAAATAAAACAGAGAGCACTTCTTTAAAATCGATGGGAGGGGCAAAGAACGATGAAACAAAATTCTGATAATCACCTCTTTCAACAATATAAAAATAAACAAAAACGTGAAAAGAAAATCGTTATAACATGGCAACTAATCATTTTTATTGGTTTTTTTTCTGTTTGGGAATTAGCAAGCAGCTTATACTGGATAGATCCATTAATATTTAGTTCACCAAGTAAAATAATTGGTTTAATGATGGATAAATTTGCAGACGGCTCGATGCTCATTCACTTGCAAGTTACGCTATTTGAAACAATATTAGGATTTATTATAGGGACGATTGCAGGTATTATCATTGCTACATCCTTATGGGCATCCATCAGATTTTCAAGAATCATGGATCCCTATCTTGTTATTATGAATGCTATGCCAAAGGTCGCTTTAGGGCCAATTATTATTGTAGCACTAGGACCTGGCTATTTTTCTATAATCATTATGGGAGCAATCGTATCCGTTATTATAACCACACTAGTTGTTTATTCAGCTTTTAGAGAAGTCGATCCAAACTATGAGAAGGTTTTAAAAAGTTTTGGTGCTACGCGATGGCAATGTTTTAAAGAAGCAGTGTTTCCTGCTACATTACCGGCGATGATTTCCACTCTTAAAGTAAATGTCGGTCTTTCATGGGTTGGTATTATTGTTGGTGAATTTCTTGTCGCTAAAGAAGGTTTAGGCTATTTAATTATTTACGGATTCCAAGTGTTTGATTTTTCATTGGTAATGTCCAGTTTATTACTCATTGCCATTTTTGCAGCAATTATGTACAAAATAGTTGAAAAAATAGAAAGTTGGCTGATCAAACATACACATGAATAGCTCAAAAATATAAGCATCGTCTATATCTCATTATAATAGACGATGCTTATGTTGAAAATTTTCTTTTATATATTTCAATGAATGTGGTAAAACACCATCTTTCATAATAAAACTGTAAAGGTTATTATGTTTTATATTCGATGGTATATTGTTCATCATTTTTGGTCCTTCCGTTTCGAAATAATTTTCTTGGTCAATGATCTCATCAATTTCAGCGTAATAAACATTTTTTATAATACTGCCACTTTTTCCAGAAACAAAATATTGTCCAATATAATTAATCCTTTTAATTTTAGCACCCGTTTCTTCTTTCACTTCACGAATGGCTGCTTGTTTAGCTGTTTCACCTTCCTCTACCTTCCTCCTGGGAATTCAAGTCCTCGCTCTTTATGCTTTGTTAAGAGCCATTTATCCTTATGTCTGCAAATAACCCATACATGTTTTGGTTTTTTTGAAAAAGGATGATCATTAAATGAAAGATTCACTTCGTTATGGTAGTAATCTCTAAAAGTATACATGTTCCAGCTGCCTCATTTTCATATTCTTATTCTCATACTATAAATGTGTAATATCCGTTATTTTCCATGATTTATTTCTTGTAAATTCATATACAATCGTATAGGTGCCATACAAAGCAGAATCATTTACTTGCTTCACCTTCACTTTATTACTCTCTAATTGTACCATATCATAATCATTTTCTTTATTAAACCAAGGCGGTTTTGCAGTTGTTTTTAGGTACAAACCATCCTGTTTCTCATGATAATAATATTCTATATATGTTGACACAACACTGCTTGTTGCTATTTGATTAAAAGCGTGTGTTAACCCTTCTTTTGTATCATATTCTAATACTTTATTATTTTTCGTTTTTTGTATTAATTTATCCATAAATTGATCAGTTAATGAAGCGATTTGTTCATGGGACAATGATTGATCTTCTTCCTCTTGTGTTATGCTATGAACATTTTTTGCAGATATTATTTTCAGATTATTTGTTTGAAAAATGAATAAGGAAAATAAAATGGCAGAACATAACATCCATAATAAATACTTTGCTTTATGTGTTCTCATCGTAAAGTTCCCCCTTAGAATTTATATATAAGCCTGTCCTACTTATAATATTCCTTCAATTCCAAAAGGATAAACAACTTTACATACAAAAGAATAAGATAGCTTCCCATCTTATTCTTTCGTTCTTTACATATAATCATTTTTTAAAACATTCATACTTTCGATGTGCGCTTTTGTTTGTTCATCACCTAGTCCATAAATAAGCTGTAAGGCTTCATTTAAACCAAAATCATAATCATCGTTCGACTTATCCTTATGATATGCCAGAATCGGTACATGTGCTCTAAAAAAAGATCTTATACCAGCTCCGTGCATATTATCCATTTTAGCTCGTAATATACTAATTTCTTCATCTGTTGCATAAATGGTAAAAATGCTATTATTTCCATAAGGTATTTGAGAAATCTCATGTGTACCTACGTTTACATAATATCTTTTTCTTTCCATACAGCACCTCCTACTTTTAATTTGGCTCAAAAAAGCAGAAGCATGTATGGATTTTAAATTTTTTTAAAAAGAGCACTCATTAAAGGTACCGACCCCCGTAAGCTAGAGTAGAAAACTAACTTTCGGGGGTCGGTACCATGCAGAAGGATTTAAACTATAATTATACAAATTTTAATGAAAAATAACAAAATACGTCATTTGTTACGTTTTTCTAATCGCTCTATTAACTTATTCCTCAATAGCTTATTCGAAGCATTTTTAGGTAAGGATGCTACAAAATAAAACTCTTTTGGAATTTTGTAATTCGCTAAAGCATTTTTTGCATAATTGACAATGTCTTCTGAAGTTACATGTTCCTCATTTTTCACGACAAAAGCTACTGGAACTTGTCCCCATTTCACATCATTTTTTCCAACGACACCAATTTCATGTATTTGTTCCATACCTGCAAGTACACTTTCAATTTCAGAAGGGTATATATTTTCTCCACCAGAAATAATTAAATCATTCCTGCGATCAACGACGTATAAAAATCCTTCATTATCTACATAACCAAGATCTCCTGTAGCTAGCCAACCGTTACGTAAAGCTTTTTGAGTAGCGGTCTCATTTTTATAATATCCCGACGCAACCATTGGACCTTTTACATAAATTTCCCCAACATGTTCGCCCTTGTTATTACCAATTTTTAACTGTGCTGGAAACAGAGGCTTTCCTGCAGAACCTATCTTCTCTAATGCATTTTTTGGACTCAAGGTAACTATTTGTGACGAAGTTTCTGTCATGCCGTATGATTGAAATACTGGTATTCTTCTTGCTTTTGCTTGATTTAATAACGGCTTTGGAGCCGGACCCCCTCCAAGCAACATACAACGAAATGCAGTTGGATAATGGTTATTTCCAAGTAATTGAACTAATTCCTTGAGCATAATCGTTACAACAGAAACAATGGTAACATCTTTTTTCATAATAGCTTCATGAATTAATGCTGGATCATACTTTTCCAGTAAATAAACGGGTATACCATAAATGACACTGCGGATAAAAATGGATAATCCGCCTACATGAAAAATTGGTAATGTCGCTAACCATTTATCATTTTCAGATAACCCTAGATTTAATGCAGAACCGATTGCACTCCACCAATGATTTCCATATGTATGCATAACACCTTTCGGAAAACCTGTAGTACCAGATGTATAGATAATTGTAAATACATTATCTATATTTATTTCTGTTTTTAATTCGGTATTTTTCTCTGTTGATTGTTCTATTTGGGAAAATGTGTTAATCAAAACAGAAACGGGAAATTTCATTTTTCTGATTCTATTTTCCATTTCATCGCTGACAATGATGAAGGATACATCTGCATCTTTCACTTGGTAATTTAATTCTTCCTCTTTTAATCTGGTATTCAGCATAACCGAAACAGCTCCCAGATAACTTAACGCATGAATAGTAATCACCATATCTATACTGTTATTAGATAGAATTCCGATGTGAGAACCTTCTTTCACTCCATTTTCAGCTAATTTTTTCGCAAATGTTTGACTTGCAGAAGCCAATTCTAAAAATGTCATATGATAACCATCTGGCAATTCTATTGCAGTTTGATCAGGTGATAGTTCTGCTCTTTTACTTAACCAATGTGGTATCGTTTCAGTCATCACTTATAAAGCCTCCTTACGTAATTGAAAAGAGGCTTTTCCTAATGAGTTGACCCCCTCTATGTAAAATACTTTAGAGGGGGTCAACCATATGCTTCCTAAGAAAGCCTCTTTTGAAAAATATAGATTAAGGAAAGCGCGGAAATTGCTTGAAATCCGGTTTTCTTTTTTCTTTAAACGCATCTCGTCCTTCTTTTGCTTCGTCCGTTGTATAATAAAGAAGCGTTGCATCTCCACCAATTTGCTGCAAACCTGCTAAACCATCCGTATCTGCATTAAATGATGCCTTCAAGAAACGAAGGGCTGTTGGTGATTTTTGTAACATCTCTTCACACCACTGAAGTGTTTCTTCTTCCAACTTTTCTAATGGAACAACAGTATTTACCATGCCCATTTCATATGCTTCCTCAGCATTGTACTGGCGGCATAAATACCAGATTTCGCGTGCACGTTTATGTCCAACCATGCGTGCGAGATATCCTGCCCCATATCCAGCATCAAAGCTGCCGACTTTTGGACCTGTTTGTCCAAATACAGCATTTTCCGCTGCAATCGTTAGGTCACATACAACATGCAGTACATGTCCTCCACCTATAGCATAGCCTGATACCATCGCGACAACTGGCTTTGGTATCGTTCGAATTAGTCGCTGTAGGTCTAATACATTTAAACGCGGAACTTGATCTTCCCCTACGTATCCACCATGACCTCTTACAGTTTGATCTCCGCCTGAGCAAAAAGCTTTATCTCCAGCTCCAGCCAGAATAATTACACCAATGGATGAGTCATCCCTCGCATCAGCAAAAGCATCAATCATTTCATTTACAGTTAATGGAGTAAAGGCATTATGTTTTTCAGGACGATTCATTGTTACCTTCGCGATTCCATTATATTTTTCATAAATAATTTCTTGATACTCTCTTGCTTGTTTCCACTCGACTGTCATAGAAATCCTCCTTATGTAATTACAATGAATTTATTTTTAAAATAAACGCAGTTACTATTTTACCAAATATTTTAGGTTGTTCCACATGAATTGCATGCCCTGAATTATCAACAATCACTAGATCACTTGATTTAATACGTTTTTTCATCCTTTTATTAATTTGAATAAATTTTTGATCGTCACTGCCTACAACTAATAATACTGGCTTCTCAAATCTAGTTAACTCCGACCACCAGGAAGGTTGTTTTCCGTTTCCCATGTATCTTAAAGATCGGGCTAAACCCTCTTCCGTCTGCGCTAATCGTTCTTGTCGAATGGATTGCTGGACTACTGCTGATAATCTTTTTTGAGTGTGGAAAAGCGGGATATTTTCCCAGTAATGAACAAATGCTATTAATCCATCTTGCTCTATTTTGCTTGCGAGTTTTTCATCATTTGCAGCCCTATTCATACGCTCTTCTGTAGAATTTAACCCCGGAGAAGAACTTTCCAAACATAATGAAGTAACCATTTCAGGGTAAAACATTGCAAAAGATAACGCAGTTCTACCTCCCATTGAATACCCTACGAGATGAACCTCAGAAAGTTTTAAATGAAATAACAATTGCTTTATGTCAAAACAACAAGCCTCCATTGTTCTAGGAGATTGTGTTCTTGTTTTACCATGGCCCGGCAAGTCGACCGTAATAATTTGAAAGTGTTCCTTCAAAACGGGAATTACCGAATACCACGTAGATGTGCTGCCGGTAAATCCATGGAATAAGACAACAGGCGGACCATTTCCATCAATTTCATACCAATATTTCGCATCTTCTATTTTAAAATACAAAATATTTCACCACTCACGATTTAAAATTTCATTTTCTATTGCTCGCCACTTACTTTGATGCCATTTAAGATTTTCGGTTCGATCTGTTTTTACTTCTATAATGTTTATCCCTTTGTGCTTGTAACTTTTATGGAGTGCAATTCTTAACTCCTCTTCCTTCAACACACAAGAATAATTTCCTCCATACATTGTCACTGCATGCTTAAAGTCAATGTCTATAGGAGTTCCAAATAATGCTTCAAAATGTTTATCGTCACCCGCTTGCGGCAGAAATGAAAATATCCCGCCACCATTATTATTTATTAATAAAATCGTTATATTAAGCTGGTAATGTTTCGCAACCAAGAGACCATTTAAATCATGAAAGAATGACAAGTCTCCTATCACTAATGTGATATGCTCGCCTGAGGCTGCGGCTCCAAGACTGCTAGAGACCATACCATCTATCCCATTAGCCCCTCGATTTGCTAGAAGTCTTAATGTTTTAGATGTCGTCATGAAAAAGGTATCCACATCACGAATAGCCATACTATTTCCCACGTATAATGTGCTTTCTTCAGGAACAACTTCAAATAAAAGTCGTATTGCTTCTCCTTCAGTCAATTTCTCATTTTTTTCTTTTAACCTGAATAACTCTTTTTGAGCAATTGTGTTCATTTCTCTCCACTGACCTATCCAATGTGGGTCACAATTTATCTCCTCTGATGCAACGGTTAAATCCTTACAAAGCAAGATAGGGTTAGCGAAAATAAAAGTTGATTGATTGCCGGCTGGCTCACGAAACCCTTCATTTTCTTCCACAATAAATTGTTTTGTTTGATGGTGATCTTTCACATAAAAAAGATATGCCTTTGAAACTGGCATCGCCCCAAAGCGGATAATAAAATCAGGTTCGAGTTGCTTGCGAATCGCTTCATGACGCAAAAAGGAATCATACCCATCAATGATATGATTTTTATCATGTTTTCCTGATCGAATTTGGGATAGTGGGTCAGCTAAAATAGGTATATTCCACCTTAATGCTAATGTCGTAATAGCTTCAGCAAGGCTTTCACTTACTTGAGGGCCACATACAAATAAACCTCTTTTTTTGTTTTTTAAATCATCAAGAAGTTGTTTTAATTGAGGTTCGTCTAATATCTTTTCACCTACGTATGCAGGATGATACGAGTCCTCTTTTTCTTGCTCCCACAATTGTTTTATTGAAAAGTCTGGAACAAGCGGTTCCCGGAGGGGAAAATTTAAATGTACTGGTCCTGCATTCCCTTCTTGTGCTAAATAAAGAGCCCTTGCCGCTTTACTTCTGGCATAATTTAGCATCTTAGATGAAGCCTCAGGTAATGCCATTTCATGAAACCATTTAACATAATCCCCGTACAATTTAATTTGTTCTATTGCTTGCGGAGCACCGACGTCTCGAAGTTCATGCGGACGATCCGCTGTTAGAATGACTAGTGGAACTCTACTGTAATACGCTTCTACAATAGCTGGAAAATAATTTGCAGCTGCAGTTCCAGAGGTACATACCATAGCGACAGGATGCTTGGTTTGTTTTGCCATTCCCAATGCAAAAAAAGCGGCAGATCTCTCATCTATATGAATCCAAGTGTTTATTCCTTCATGTTCTGTTAATGTCATAGCCAGTGGTGTTGACCTTGACCCTGGTGAAATCACCACGTCTGATAATCCATTTTTGGCAAGTTCATCGACAAAATTCGCCACATACCGTGTTAATCTTTCCGTATGGTTCATTCCCTTATCCTCCTAAAACGGATAGCATAGGCAGAAACTTAATATTTGTTTCTTCATATTCTGCTTCAATATCAGAGTCCTTTACTACACCACATCCTGCAAACAAGGATGCTTTATCCCCTTTTATAAGGCCAGAACGTATGGCAACCGCGAATTCGCTATTTTGATTACTGTCCAGCCAGCCAATTGGCGCTCCATACCAGCCGCGATCTAATTGCTCATGTTCGCGAATAAAGGCTAATGATTCTTCTGTCGGGGTTCCTCCAAGCGCTGGAGTAGGGTGTAGCTCTCTAACAATGTCAAAAATACTGTATTTATCCTTAAGTTTTGCTATAACAGGTGTAAATAAATGTTGTAAATTTTTTAAAGGATAAATAACGGGCTTACCCGGGATATCGATATCTGTACAATAATCATTTATTGCACGCTTAATCATTTTTACAACAAAATCATGTTCCTCTCTATTTTTTTCATCGTCTAGAAGTGAGATACCTATTCTTGTATCCTCTTCCTTCGTATTTCCACGAGGTGCAGTTCCTGCTAAACATGTGGAAAGCAACTGGTTTTTCTCCAGTTTTACTAATCTTTCTGGGGTTGCACCTATAAAACAGTCATTCCCGTTTTCAAACGCAAAAATATAACTAGTTGCTTGTGTTTTAATCAATTTATCTATAATAGCGGAGATTTCTGCTTTATTCTTTAGTTCTAAGCGTAATTCCCTTGCAAGCACAATTTTTTTTTGCTTCATTCTTTTCAATCTTTTCCTTTGCAAGGCGAACACTGTGCTTCCACGCTTCAGGGTTTTTTTCTTCCTTCGACTTAATCCCAACTCCCTGGGGGATTTTAATAAAAGTATTAAACAATTTCTTCTCAGCTTGTTTACATGCCCTCAGCATCTGTTTTGGATGATCATTTTTCGTTACTTGAATATTAATTGTAAAATAAGTGGTGTTATTGTTTTTGGTTAATAAAAATTCTGGTATCGTAAATCGGCTTGGCTGGAAGTTTTCCCATAAACTGGATCTTTCTCGTTTAGGATCAAAAGACATACCGCCTAGTGCAAGTAGACCTGTACCTGCTACCTCATACGGATTATGAATGATTGCTTCTTGTAAGAGTTTATTCCACTCTTTCTCGGTTTCGTTATATCTTGATTTGTTTGCAACAATATCATATGCCTTTCCGACGCCGACTACGCAAAAATCATCAGCGGTACTAGACCAAAAAATTCGATTTTTTTCTAACATTTTTGCCGCTTCAAAAAATACAAGAGGATCTATTCTATTTACTTGTTTGGTAAAACTAACGAGCTGAATTTCTCCATTTGTTTTCACTTGATCAATCGCTTTACTAAGCAGAAATTCTATTTGGTCTTCCTTCATTTCAATCATCTAATATAAACCTCCGTTAAACATACGATGCAAAATACCCTTCTCTATTTTATTCTCTTTTTAATGGTTTCTCAAGGAAAGTCTTTCCCTAGCTAGTCTAACTTGCTCATTGACACACTTCACAGAATTACATAGACTTAGAATGATATGGACGAAAATTCAGGAGGAGAACAATAATGCAAGATAAAACAAATATAAAAGAAGTCCTAAATGAAAAAGAAGGCTTTCAAATCTGGTGGCGTCTGCTACGCCCACATACATTAACAGCCTCTTTTGTTCCTGTTTTTGTTGGTACCATGTTTGCATTTAATGATGGTACAATAGAGATTAGGTTATTTTTAGCTATGCTGCTAGCTTCTATTCTTATACAGGCAGCTACAAATATGTTTAATGAGTATTATGATTTTATTCGCGGTTTGGATAACGAACAGTCAGTTGGAATCGGCGGTACCATTGTTCGTGATGGTATCGCACCAAAGACAATCTTAAACCTTGCTTTTACCTTTTTTGGAATAGCCATACTACTTGGTGTTTATATATGCATGGAGTCAAGTTGGTGGATCGCAGTAATTGGTCTTATCTCGATGCTTTTTGGATATTTATACACCGGGGGCCCCTTTCCAATTGCTTACACACCCCTAGGGGAACTATTTTCTGGCTTTTTTATGGGAACAGTTATTATCGGCATCAGTTATTATATCCAGACACTCTCAGTTACCGTTGATGTTATACTCATTTCTATCCCTGTTGCTATATTTATCGCCAGCATTATGCTTGCCAATAATATTCGTGATTTAGATGGAGATAAACAAAACGGACGTAAAACAATTGCTATTTTAATCGGACGTAAACAAGCGGTTAAATTAATGGGATTTTTATTTACTGCATCTTACGTCCTGACCGTTCTTTATATTATACTTGGTATTTTACCTATTTTATCTATTGTTGTAATACTTAGTAGCATAAAGGCACGAAATGTAATAAAAAATTTCGAAGGAAAAACAAAACCTATTGAAATGCTACCTGCAATGATTGCTACAGGAAAAACTAATACTTTATATGGTATCTTACTTGGACTTTCATTGCTTATTAGCCACTTTATATAAAAAGGAGAGCATGCATGATGGATCTAAAAAACACATTAATGGAAGCACTTGGGATTGAAATTGCTTCATTAGATAAAAATCTAGTAGAAATGACGATGTCTGTCGATGAACGTACACATCAGCCAGCTGGGTATCTGCATGGCGGGGCTAGTATTGCACTTGCTGAAAGTGCTGCTAGTATAGGTGCCTACTTAAACATTGACCCAGAGATATCAAATGTTTTTGGTATAGAAATTAATGCCAATCACATCAAAAGTAAACGAGATGGAATTGTTACTGCAAAAGCTACACCAAGTCACATTGGTAAAACGACGATGGTCTGGGAAATTAAAATAACGGATGAAGAAGATAGGCTTATATGTGTTTCAAGATGTACGATTGGGGTAGTTCCAAAAAAATAGATTTAGCAAAAACACGCTTCAGAAATAAAGCGTGTTTTTTATATCTTCCCATGATGCTTACCTTTGTTCAATTTGAAAAGTAAATTGATTGTCACATTGGAATTTTCCCTTACTATATGTACGTTCAACAAATGTCAGGTGGTTTGATTTATCCACAAGTAAAATCGTAGACGAACGCGTACCATAATTAGGTATTTTAATAAATAAGGGTGAAAGTTTTCGTTCTAATTCTATATTTACACCAGTATTTGGTAAATTTATATCTTCTGTTTCTTCCATATCAGTCAAAAATTGAAATAGCTTGTTTATATTTATCGTTTCCTGTTCCATTATATGTTCTTTCAGTTTTTCCTTTCCCTTAACTACTTTCGGCCAAGGTGTGTCTAAGAAATGGTTGCTTAATCCATGTGTGCCAGCAGTAATCTCTAATATTTTATTTTGTCTATTACTTAAATAAAATAAATGATCCGGATTTCCTACTATTAAGTTAAAACCGGAATAATTATTAGCGTTTTTTTGTATGGATTCGAGATAATTTTGGGGCCCCATGTTTCCTGACAAATAAGCACTTACAAGTTCTCCCCTTGAAATTTTATTCGTATTTTGCTGATCTGCTTCACGAAAATTTGTTAATGCAGCAATACGTCCTTTCTTTGTCACACCAAGCCAAGTGCCCATTCTCCTTAAATCACGTCCTGCCAGTATGTTTGGGTTATCTTCCCAAAAATGTGCTGGCATTGTTGGACGTTCATAAAATTCGTCGCGATTTGCTGCTAATACTAATTTATAGATTGGGTGATCATGCAATTGAAAGTTAATTAAACACATGAATAATCCTCCTGTTTATTAATACGAAAACCAAGTAAAAAAGCCAATCCCTATCACCTTATGGGACTGGCTTCTTTTTACATCTATCTATACAAAGCTTGTTTGCTTTTGTTCAATCCAACTGCGCATTTTAATGAATAAAGGCACAAATAAAAGACCAATTACTATTCCTTTAATTGCATTAAATGGCAATACTCCTCCGATTATAGTAAGCCATTTTACTTTATCAGTCATTTCCCAGCCCATAAACCATGCATATGCTGGTAGTATGAGCAAGTAATTTAAGATACTCATTCCAATTGCCATGATAATTGTTCCGGAAACTAATCCAGAAATGATGCTTTTTACCCCTTTATATTTATGATATAGGATAGCAACAGGTACGACAAACATAACCCCTGCTATAATATTTGCAATCACACCTATTGGGTCCGCTGCTCCTGTCACTGCCAGATAAAGGATGTTTTTAATCGCGACTACGATTACACCAGCAAACGGCGAGAAGATTAAAGCAGCCATTAAAGCCGGAACCTCACTAAAATCAATTTTTAAATAAGGTGGTAAAAATGGCAACGGGAAATTCAAGAAAAATAAGATAAGTGAAATTGTTCCCAGTAATGCTAAAATAACCAGTTTTACTAATTTTGATGATGATGTATTTTTCATCACCATTCTCTCCCTTCATCTAATCGATTCCCATCTCGTCTTGTGATGAAGGATGAGCATATTTCCTTTTACAAAATGAAAAACCCCAAAGCCTAATCGGGGCTTTAGGGTATACAAGTCATAGGAAAATAAAGGTGTTTTCTCACACCATTTTCAGCTCGACATCTTCTCCCATCCAGACTTTAACTGTCGGTTCTGGACTTACACCAGATCAACCACGCTGCGAATATTTATGCTTTGTGGGTCACGGACTTAAGCAAAGTTCTTGCCTTTACCGTCGGTCGGGAATTGCACCCTGCCCCGAAGATGGAATCGATATAATATTGTTACCTATTATTATACATGTATTTGTGCAATTTGCAATAAAAATTTTATAAAGACAGCAGATGATTAATCATCTAAGGGATTGAGACTTTCTTTTCCAGTTAAATTAGATATCATCTCTACAAGTAATTCTATTTCTTCATCAATATCTTTTAAGCTTACAGTCTCAACTGGGGAGTGCATATACCGTAAGGGTAAAGATACTAATGAAACTGGCACACCAACACCAGTCAAGCGCATCTTATCTGCATCAGTTCCAGTCATTCTCGGAGTTAATTCATATTGAATATTCATTTTCAGCTTCCTCGCAGTCTGCTCTAACAATTTATTTATTTTAATATTAATTGGAGCACCTTTTGCAAGTACAGGTCCCTTTTCCAACTTTACATCTCCATGCTTGTTTTTATCTACACCCGGATAATCCGTGGCAAAAGTAACATCACAAGCGATTGCCATTGTTGGTTGAATACCCGCAGCTGCAAAATAAGCACCTCCCATATTTGTCTCTTCATTTACAGTGCTTGCTGCATAAACTCCAACCGTACAGTCCGTTTTGGATAATCTTTTTAGTATTTCTGCGATGATAAATGCGCCCGTACGGTTATCTAAACCACGTCCAGCCACATACCTGTCTGTTAATATTTCAGGTTCTCTTTTATATACGGCAAGATCCCCAATTTGAACATATTTCTCCGCTTCCTCTTTTGATTGATATCCACAATCAATAAATAAATCCTCTAGATCAAAATCTTTTTTTAATCCGCCATGATGTTGAGCGTTCACTCCAATAACACCTGTAACTGTTTTATTATAACCAAGTACACTTGTCTTCATTCCCACTGCTGCCTTAGGGTTAATCCCCCCCACTTTATCAAAATATAAAAAGCCATGATCATCTATGCGATTAATAACAAGTGCAATTTCATCACAATGACCTGCAAGCAAAACTTTAAAAGAGGCATTAGGATTTAGCACGCCTATTGCATTTCCCGCATTATCTGTTCGGATTTCATCTGCAAATTTTTCAACATAATTGATCCATTTTTTTTGAATTTCCATTTCATTACTTGAAGGTGAGGGAGTTTTTAATAGCTCCATTAAAAACTCAGTGTTTGATTGTTTCAATCGTATTCCTCCTAATTTTTTCTATAATACTGTTTATTTTAAGTTTAAAAATAACGAACGTCTAGTATATTGATTACTTTGAAATCCATATTGTATAATTTTGTTAACCCTCTGTCTATACTAATAAAATACCATTCATGTCTATAAGGAGAGCGTAATGAGTATTGAATTTTTTAAAAACATTTATTTTCGATTACCCATTATTCTTAGACTTCTAATTACAATTTTAGTTATTATGCTTTTTTTCGGCATTATTATTCGAATTATCGAGCCTGATGAATTCCCAACTATATTTGAGGGTGTTTGGTGGGCTTTTGTAACAGGAGCAACCGTTGGCTATGGCGATTATGTGCCGTTAACCGTTATGGGAAAAATAATAGGCATTTTCCTTATTCTTTCCGGGGGAGGTTTACTAACCTTTTATATAACAACATTATCAGCTGCTACTATCAATCACGAGCGTAATTTATCAAAAGGAAAAATTGAATATAAAGGAAAAGATCATATTATTTTCATCGGTTGGAACGAACGAACACGAAAATTAATCGAAATGACCGAAAAACATAATCCCAATATTGATATTGTTTTAATCGATCGTACCCTAAAACATCTACCTTTTCAAAAAGTTCCTGTACATTTCATTCATGGGAATGCAAGTGAAGATAATACATTACGCCAAGCACATATTGAAACAGCAAGTTGTGTTGTTATTACAGCAGATTTTTTCACAAAAGAACATCAACCAGATCATTACACGATTCTAACTACTGTTGCTATAAGAGGGAATAATTCACAAATACCAATTATTACTGAAATATTTTCTACCATGCAAATTGATAATGCACTACGAGCTGGTGCCAGTACCATTTTACGGCCAAATGATTTCATGAGTTTACTAATGTATCATGAATTATTTCATGAAAAAGAGGCACATCCTTTTGAAGCTATTTTACAACTTTTAACACATCAGCAATTTCGCCAGACTAAAGTACCTGAACACCTCATTCACAAATCTGTCAGGGACGCATCCTTCCAATATTTTAAAAACAGACATATTTTTCTTGGTATTATACGAGAAGAAGAATGGAAACTAAACCCTTCTCCGGATTTACTTTTGCAACAAAACGATATTGTTGTTACTTTGTCCCATTGGTAAAACAACGTTGATGATTCTAGACTTTTGCTTAAAAAGTTAATTTATGATAGTATGTTAACTTGTATGAAAAGAAACTGAATATAGATATAGGAGTTGTTTATCATGACAGATAAATTTGAGAGTGGTCAGGTTTTAGAGGGAAAAGTAACTGGGTTACAACCATACGGAGCTTTTGTTGCCTTAGATAACGATACACAGGGATTGGTTCATATTTCCGAAGTAACACATGGTTATGTAAAAGATATTAATGAATATCTGTCAATCGGCGATACTGTAAAAGTAAAAATTTTAACGATCGATGGAGAAAAAAATAAAATGTCATTATCTATCCGTGCTACAGAGGAAGCACCCGCAAATAATAATGCGAAATCTGCATCTAAAAGCAAACCTACACAACAAAAAACTGAATCTACAGGATTTAACACACTCAAAGGAAAGCTTGAAGAATGGATTGAACAATCAAAAGAACGTGAAAATACATTTAAGAATTAAAAGGGGCTTCTCAGGTAACATTGACTAAAATAGAGCAATGTTGGTTGAGAAACCTCTTTTTTAATTTTTATCATTCTTGATTTAATCACTTTACTACTTTAAAGTAAATGTAACAATAATAAAAGGGGTGTTATAGATGACGCACGTTTCTTTAAGGTATGATAAAGCATTACCTTTTTTTACTCAATCGGAAATGGATAATTTGAAGAATTTTGTACAGACTGCGCATGACGCTTTACATAACAAAACTGGACCAGGCAATGATTTTTTAGGCTGGATTGATTTGCCTGAAACATATAATAAAGAAGAATTTGCCCGGATTAAAGCATCTGCTGAAAAGATAAAACAGGACACAGATGTTTTACTCGTTATAGGAATAGGTGGTTCCTATCTTGGAGCACGTGCTGCTATTGAAATGTTAAATCATTCATTTCAAAACCTACTGCCAAAAGAAAAACGCAAGTCCCCTCAAGTAATTTTCGCAGGACATCATATGAGTACTGCCTATGTCAGCGAATTATTTGATCTGCTTGAAGATAAAGATGTTTCCATTAATGTTATATCAAAAAGCGGAACAACTACCGAACCCGCTCTGGCTTTACGTATTTTCCAAAAATACATAGAAAAAAAATATGGAAAAGAAGAAGCAAAAAAGCGTATTTATGCAACTACAGATAAAAGAAAAGGTGCATTAAAAACAGTTGCGGATAAAGAAGGTTATGAGACGTTTGTTATTCCTGATGATGTTGGTGGTCGCTTTTCCGTACTAACAGCAGTAGGTTTACTTCCAATCGCTGTAAGTGGAATCAAGATTGATGATATGATGCATGGAGCCAAAGAAGCGATGGTTGACTTAGCTGAACCTTCTTTAGATAAAAACCCAGCATATCAATATGCCGCATGCCGAAATATCCTTTATAATAAAGGAAAAACAATCGAAATGCTAATTAATTACGAACCTCATCTGCATTATTTCGCAGAATGGTGGAAACAGTTATTCGGAGAAAGTGAAGGCAAGGATCATAAAGGAATTTTCCCTGCTGCAGCTAATTTTTCTACTGATTTACATTCCATGGGTCAGTACATTCAAGATGGTCGTCGTGATCTTTTTGAAACAGTGCTGCATGTAAATGAATCAAAAATGCAAATAACACTCGAAGAAGACGACGTGAATACGGATGGACTTAATTACCTCGTAGGAAAAACCATTCATGAAATCAATGACAAAGCGTATCAAGGAACACTACTCGCTCATACAGATGGAGGCGTTCCAAATTTAATTATAGAATTGCCTAAACTGGATGCATTCACCTTTGGCTATTTAGTTTATTTTTTCGAAAAAGCATGTGCAATGAGCGGATATTTATTAGGGGTAAACCCTTTTGATCAACCAGGAGTCGAGGCATATAAAAAAAATATGTTTGCTTTACTAGGTAAACCAGGGTTTGAGAATGAAAAGGAGAATTTAGAAAAACGACTGAATTAAAAGGGATTAAAAAAATGTAAAAAGATGTTTAATTTATTTTCTTCTGGGAATAACTATAAATGTAAGACTTTCTCGTATTCCCCCTGTGGGCAAAGCGCATTGCGCTTTGCTTTTTTTTGTAGAATTACCCCACTCCCAGAAGAGTAATTCTTATCCATTTTCACTTTTTTCGTTATAATAGAAGTAACAAGATAAGAGGAGGGATTGTTAATGGGAGTATTTGATACCATTCAGGCGCGAAAAAATACTCGTTCAGTAAAATGGGATGGGCTGAAATCCGTATTCCAAACGAAGGATGTCCTGCCAATGTGGGTTGCTGACATGGATTTTAAATCCCCGCAAGCTGTAAATGAAGCTTTAATGAAGCGGGTAAAACACGGAATTTACGGTTATACAATGATTGACCATGATGTTAAAAACTCTATTGTGAATTGGATAAAACGACGACATCATTGGCAAATACAGCGCGATTGGCTAACTTTCAGCCCTAGTGTAATAACAAGTTTACATATAGCTATTCAAGCATTAACAGAACCAAATGATAAGGTCCTAATTCAAACCCCGGTTTATACACCATTTTTTAATGTGTTAAAACAACATAATCGAGAAATGGTCAAAAATCCCCTTGTCTTACAAAATAATTATTACAAAATTGATTTTGAAGACTTTGAGGATAAACTAAAACAAGGTGTAAAAGCATTTATATTATGTTCACCACATAATCCAGTCGGTCGTGTTTGGACAAGGGATGAATTAGAAGAAATCGCCCGATTATGTTTAAAATATGACGTGATTATTTTGACTGATGAAATTCACGGGGATCTTGTATACCCGAATCATCATCATATTCCTTTTGCTTCATTATCTAATGAAATAGCAGAACAGACAATTACATTCATGTCTCCTTCTAAGACATTCAATTTGGCTGGTCTGCAGGCATCCTACATGATTGTTAAAAATCAAACAAAACACAAAAAATTAACAGAACACCTTAAAAAACAGGGGCTAAATACATTAAATACAATGGGAAACACAGCTCTTGAAGCGGCATATAATCATGGCGAATCTTGGCTTGATGAGCTGATCAGCGTATTACATGACCATCGAAACTATGTAACCGAAATGCTGGAGTCACGCACAAAGGAATTAAAAGTCATTAACTCCGAAGGAACCTATTTGATTTGGATTAATTGCAGTGGATTGAAAATGGATAGTCCATCTTTACGGAAATTTATGATTGAAAAAGCCAAGGTAGGGCTAAATCCTGGTATGAACTATGGAAAAGAAGGCAGCCAATTTATGCGTATGAATATCGCTTGTCCAAGAGCAATACTAGAAGAAGGAGTTAATAGGATCATAACTGCAGTCAATGAACGCTAATATCAGTAGGGAGAAGTTATCTTCTCCTCACTGTTAAACATACGTAGAACAGATGTCAAAGACCTCAAATTTTTATAATGTTCCAAGTTTCTACTTCTCTTTATCATCTTCTTTTCCCTTTATTTCCGTAGGATCTGTTGATTGTTCCTCTTCTTCTTTATCAGGTCGGCTTTTAATTCACCACACATAATACGCGCTCCCGAATCTCCACCTGGTTGTGTTACCCCATCATCTTGATCTTTATGAATAACTAAGGATGTGCCTTCTTCACTTAAAATAGATTTTTTCCCTTCAAGGAGGGTTGCATCTGCTAACATCAGTTCAGTGTCTACTGCTCCGCTACTGTCAGCTTCGACATTAGGTAAGTCACCTAAATGATTCCCATCCGGGTTCATTAACCCATGCTTTTTTCCCTCTGGATTGAAATGGTTTCCTGCGCTTTTAAAATCTTCTCCTTTACAAGTTGGATTTTCGTGGAGATGTATTCCATGCAATCCCGGGGTTAACCCCTCTACTTTCACCTCTATTTGCACTCCATCTGGATGTTCACTAAATGTAGCAGTACCTACCATATCACTATCAGTGTTATACATATCAATTTCCCTTACGGAAGGTTCATTTGTTTGACAAGCTGTCAATAGAACCAATAAAAGAATAAATAATAAGCGCATTTCGTTTTCTCCTTACTTTCGTATATACTAATTATTAGTATCCACAAAAATAAGCAAAATAAACGAATCCAATAAAAAACCTCCTTAGCTTTTAAATTGCTAAGGAGGGTTAGTTGTGCCCATTCGATTTATGATCCTCACGTTTGGAAAGATTATATTCTTGTTCAAATCGACTTTCGTCTTTTTTTGATTTCCGATAGATTAAATACATCGCCACCGCTGCACCAATCATGAATATAACTAGCATGATCACAGCTGGAATATATTCCGTTTTATCTTCAGGAAAGTATAAAAACTCCATAATCGCTGCCCCTTTCTTTTTTAATTATAGCAAATTCTCTATAGTTCCTAAACATCTCTTCAAATAATTCGCTAATTTGTTATTTTTTTGGCACAATAAAGAAAAGGAGGTTGCCAAAATGTCAGAAATAAAAGTCGGGGATACAGTTCGTGCCCATTACAACTCAGGTATTTATATTGGGAAAGTCGTAGAGGATCGTGGAGAAAGGTTTTTGGTGAAAGTGCTAGCAGTGCAAAAACATCCAATGCAAGGTGATCTCCATCACCCAGGAAAAGTAGATGAACCAGGAGTGTTATTTCATGAACGAAAAGCACTAGCATTTCGAGAGAAAATGAATGTTCAAAAGGCAGTTGTCTACCCTTTCGACGATGAAATTCCTAATTACAATACTTCTATAAAAGAAGCAGTGGAAACTTCTAAGAACAAACTAAAGGCAAAAGATACAGCATTTAATAAGAAAGCCTTAGAACGCCTAAAAGGACTAGAGGAACATTATTATAAAAAAAGTTATTATTAGAAGAAAGGGTCAGACCCGTCTATTGGGAACTGACCCTTATGACTCCTTTATTCTCCTAAATGTTCTTTAATTACTGATTCAACACCCGAGAGTGCTTCTTCCTCATCATTTCCTGATGTAGTTATTTTAATTTCTGCCCCTTTTGGAATCCCCAAGGACATGACACCCATAATTGATTTTAAATTAACTGTTTTATCATTATAAGAAATTTCAACCTCAGACTCAAATTGCCCTGCTTTATTCACCAATAATGTAGCAGGACGCGCATGGACTCCTGTATCAGCTGTGATTGTAAATGTTTTTTCCTTCATTAATAAAAATCCTACCTTTCTCCACTATATTTACCATACAGTTGTTCATAATTACATTTATTTTCTACTGATCATTATAACCAATATTATAAACAAATGAACTAATAACATTATATATAATAACAATTATTTATGAAACTAGAAAGGCTTTTATTATTTTATTTATAACGAAAGTTTGTCTTTGGATGTCTGTTATGATACCGTTATTTTAAGCGTTTTTTGAGGAGGAAAAACATGAGTGTACATATTGGTGCCAATCAAGGAGAAATAGCAGATAAAATTTTATTGCCTGGGGATCCGCTGCGGGCAAAGTTTATTGCTGATACTTTTTTAGAAAATGTCGTCCAGTACAATAAAGTACGTGGGATGTACGGATATACTGGAACCTATAAAGGGGAACGTATATCTGTACAAGGTACAGGCATGGGAGTACCGTCAATTTCTATTTATGTTAATGAACTGATTCAAAGCTATAACGTTCAAAAACTCATTCGAGTAGGAACATGTGGAGCTATTCAAAAAGACGTAAAAGTTCGGGATGTTATTTTAGCTCAAGGTTCTACAACTGACTCACAAATGAACCGCATGATTTTTAATAGAATTGATTATGCTCCGTTAGCTGATTTTGATCTACTCAAAAATGCCTATGATGTAGGCGTTAATAAAGGTATGACATTACGTGTTGGAAATGTGTTTACGAGCGACAATTTTTATCGGGATAACGCAAAAGAGGTGAATGAATTACTAGCCAAATATAAAGTATTAGCAATTGAAATGGAAACTACTGCTTTATATACGTTGGCTGCAAAATTTGACCGTCAAGCACTTTCTATTTTAACTGTTTCAGACCACGTCTTGACGGGAGAGGAAACATCCGCAAAAGAGCGGCAAACTACATTTAATGAAATGATGGAAATAGCTCTTGAAACAGCAATTAAATAATAATTATTTAGATAAATCTGTTCTTTCAAATAACCATGTAAGGTATTGAAAGAACTTTTTTAACGACTTTTTTTAATCACTTATACGAATAAGCTCATTTCATACTAATTATAAACCAAATAGGGAATAGATTTGATAAAGGACTTAAATGAAAGGAATAGAGTGATGTTTAATTTACCTTTAGTAGCTGCATTAATTGCAATTATGCTTGCACAAATAATAAAAATCCCTATTCAATTTTTCATCACCAAAGAGTTAAATCTCAATTTAGCATTTAGCACGGGAGGTATGCCAAGCAGTCATTCTGCTGCAGTTTGTGCATTAACGACAGGAGTTGGAATAGTAGATGGTATCACATCAATGACATTTGCTGTCTCCTTTGTCTTTAGCATTATCATCATGTTTGATGCTTCAGGTGTTCGAAGACAAGCAGGTGAGCAGGCTATCGTAATAAATCAATTATTAAAAGACTTTCAATACTTTGTCGATGAAGCAAAACAATGGAATAAAAAAGAGAAGTTTACGAAACAAGAAGAACTAAAAGAGCTATTAGGCCACCAGCCAATTGAAGTATTTTTTGGAGGATTATCGGGCGTAGGCATCACCTTTTTACTGTATTTTTTACTTTAAAATGAAACAACTCACTGCATTCGATTGCAGTGAGTCTATGTTAATTCATTCATTTGTAATTTGTTCTCGAAATACTTGCATTGCAGCATTCTCATTTAGCTTTGTAAGTTCCTCTTCTGTCAAATTTCCATCCCCATACTCAACTACATAAACTTCAACTTCTTTTTTGCCCCACTCCGAATATACTTTATCTACTGATGGATAATATAAATCAATTTTATTCCCGGTGATGGCGCTTCCCTTGTCTGCTACTACACCATATCCATAATCTGGAATGTATAAAATAGTTCCTACCGGATATACACTTAAATCCGCTGCTATTGTAGAATATAAGTCTCTTTTTACCTTAACACCAGAATATGTAATTCCATATTCCGGATGATCCGGATTTTTCCCAGTAGATTCCATACCTGCAGTATATCCTGTTGCCAATACTGTATCACTTGGGAGTTGCTCCTTGTTGACTACTTCATCCAGCGATTTTTTTTCTTCTTCTTTTTCACTCGAAATATACCTATTTTGTTCTACCATATTATTTAATGCTTTTTTCTTTAATGCTATTTGTCTACCTTCTAGTTCTGAATATGAGGTTTCGTAAATATACTTATCATTTTGATACGCATTTCGTACGTCTGCAAATGTGACATTAGAAATTGAACTTACCGTTGTGTAAAGTGCTCCTAAGAATAAAAGTATCATTCCAGTCTGCGAAAAAGTTGCTTCATTGATAACACCTCTCTTGGATGTCATCCTTTCCCATCTGGAACGTTTTTATTCATTTTCTTATTTAGAAATGGTTTAAAACATTTGATAACCACTTTTACGTAATATTTTTATGACTATCCCAGAAATAATCGTACCAACAAATCCAGAAATCAAAATAATAATATCAACCAGGGTAACATTCATTAGATTTGAAAACGCAGTAGAAAATGATGCTGCCGGGTTTTTAAAGTATTCAATTGTAGAAATATTATCAACAATCATAAGAACGATAATTGGATAAATCAGTGTCATAAGCCATGTGCGTCTTAATAACATATTCAAAATAAAAGCAAGGCCAAAAAATATAACCAAAAACAATAGAATAGAAACTATTAGTTGGATCATCACGTCATCTCCTTTCTGAATTCACGTTCTTAAACACAAATTCCATTTTATAATATAAACATGAAAAAGCAAAGACAATAAACTGCCTTTGCTCTTTTTTCAATAGAAAAAATTAAACTTTCCTTTTTTAATCATTAGTTTAACTCCGCCCAATTTATATAGATAATGATTATCAATTATTTTTTCCATAACTGTTGCCTTCCACCCAAATAGTTTGCGATCTTTCATAAATATACCTACAGCATCATCGTTACCTAAAGATGCAACTGTTCCTATCGTTCTTGGTTGAAAATCAACTATTTTTCCCTTGCCTTTAATAAGTGTTTTTAAATTATGTGCAACTGTTTCAGCTTGTTGTATAGCTATTTGAGCTGTTGGGGATAAGAGATTCTCCGGATTATTTTCCGAGGTTAAAGCACAGTCTCCTACCACAAACACATTGTTATATTCTAAGGTTCGCATATCCTGACGCACTTCAATTTTACCAGCATTCATTTTAAAACCTGATTGTTCCACAATCCTATTCGCCCGGATTCCTGCAGCCGAAATCGTTGTGAATGTTGGAATTTCTATTTGCTCTCCATCTTTTTTATAAACAATACTTGCTGATGTACATTCCTTTACCTTTGCCTCTGTTATTATTTCTACACCGCGAGATTCCAAAGAATTCATCGTATAATCAATAAGCTGTTGATCAAATCCAGGTAAAATTGTTGATGCTTCTTCTATCATAACAACACGAACCTGAGGTTTGTTTATATCAAATTCCGCACAAAGGTTAGGAATCCGATCAACTAATTCTCCTGCGAATTCGATCCCTGTAACCCCACCTCCGCAAATAACAATGTTGAGATGTGCTTGGTCCTTATCTTTTTCTTGATTATACATCGCGAAATTATATTCAATGTGCTCTCTAATTAAACGAGCGCTGCTAAGGTCATTGATCATAAGCCCGTTTTCTTTCAGTCCTGTAATTCCGTATGTTGCCGCTTCAAATCCTAACCCAATAACAAGATAATCATAGTCTATTTCACCGTCTTCTAGTTTAACTTTGTGATTTTTTGGTTTGATAGAAACAACTGTGTCCTTAATAAACTTGATTTTTTGCATATTTAATATGTTTTTAATATCAATTCGCGATCTTTCTTGTTCTAAAGTACCTGCAGCATTTTCATGTAACCATATTGTCTGATAATGATAATCATTTTTATTTACCAGTGTAATCGTTGCATCATTTAAGCCTATTGCTTTTTGCAGGTTCACTGCAGTCATCATTCCACCATAACCCGCCCCCAAGATTACGATATTTGGCTTTTTCATGTTTTTACCACCCATTTTTTGTTAATTTCAATCCATTATTGATAAAAGCTAATGTGTGATTTATTTCACTAAGGTTTATATTTATTATTATTAAACTTTTATATCTTTGTTACATGATTGTAATATATAATCCATTGATTATAGTAGTCTTTTTCATTCAAATTTTCAACCCTATCATTGCACCTTTTTCTTGAAAAATTTTTGAATTATACGTACGAAATAACACTCGAGACATATCTATTTATGATAAGATAAAAATAATGTACAATTTGTTGTAGAGAAACGGAGGAAATTGATTATGGAAAATAAAGTTTATGATATAACTATCATTGGAGCAGGACCGGCTGGTCTATTTACTGCATTCTATGGTGGAATGCGCCAGGCAAGCGTTAAAATAATTGAGAGTTTGCCACATACTGGAGGGCAACTAACAGCCTTGTATCCGGAAAAATATATATACGATGTTGCCGGATTTCCAAAAATCCGTGCCCAAGATTTAGTAGATAATTTAGAAGAACAGACGAAGCTATTCGATCCAACCATCGTTTTAAACCAATCCGTTGAAAAAGTAGAACGGCTAGAGGACAATACATTTAAACTGACATCCAACGAGGAAGTGCACTATACTAAAACAATCATTATTACTGCAGGGAATGGAGCTTTTCAGCCTCGCCGCCTGAATGTTGGGGATTGTGAACAATTTGAAGGGGTTAACCTCCATTATTATGTAAATGATATGAATCAATATAAAGATCAGCATGTCTTATTATTAGGTGGCGGTGATTCCGCTGTAGATTGGGCACTAATGCTTGAACCTATCGCAAAACAAGTGACTTTAGTTCATCGACGCGATAAATTCAGAGCCCATGAACATAGTGTAGAAAAATTAAAAGCTTCCAATGTTAATATATTAACACCTTTTACACCTAAAGAAATAACTGGAGATACCAAAATTGATAAAGTAACATTACAGGAAGTCAAAGGTGAAAACCAAATTGAGCTGGAAGTCGACTCTATTTTATGTAATTATGGTTTTGTCTCTACCTTGGGTGCAATCAAAGACTGGGGATTAGAAATCGAAAAAAATAGCATTATCGTTAATACCAAAATGGAAACAAATATACCTGGTATATATGCCGCTGGTGACATTACCACCTATCCTGGGAAAGTAAAGTTAATAGCTACTGGTTTTGGTGAGGGTCCAACAGCAGTAAATAATGCTAAGCAGTATATTGATCCATCTGCCCGTATACAACCTAAACACTCAACAAGTATGTTTTAATGAATAGAACCGAATAAATTCAGGAAATAAAAAAGCTAGAACAATTCGTGTCCTAGCTTTTTAGCATTTTTCTGCAGTTCCCTCACGGCCCTCAGCTCGAAAAGAAGATCCACAGCCACATGACACAATAGCGTTTGGATTATCAATACTAAATCCGCCACCCATCATGTTTTGTTTAAAATCAATCGTAGTCCCTTCGATAATCGGTATATCCTGTTTAAAAATGACTACCGGTATATCATTAATTTTCTCAACCATATCCAGCTCTTCATTTATTTCATAATCAAATCCTAACGAATAGGATAATCCGCTACATCCTCCACCTTTAACTCCAAAGCGCAGGCGAGCATCAGCTGTTTCTTCTTTCATCATCTCTTTTATCTGATCACAAGCTTTATCAGTAATTGAAATTACCATTATATGCTCCTCCTCTGATTTATGATGGAATCATGTTAAGTACTACTATTAGTATACAAAAAAGGGGTAGCATGATGCAATCATTTCGTTTATACCTGTAACGCTACATCATTTTTATCTAATGCTTCATAAATGGTTTTTAAACGCGGGATCCCTTCTGCAACGATTTCATCATTTACCAAGACAATTGGATAAAATAAATCCTCATCAAAAATTTTTTCTATAAATTGTTGATGTTTTTCATTACTCTGTGACTCATTAATATCGATATACTTATATTGTATGGAATCATCAATATATTTTCTTCCAATTGCAGCCTGCAGCCATTCATAAGTATCCTTTGATCCTGGTGCTCCAACACAACTAGCACAAATTTGTTCCGCTCCATAAACTGTTATTGTTACCTTCTTCTTTACCATTTCCTCTCCTCCTACCGATATTTATTATTGTTCTTTTTATTTTACAAAACATTTTTTTAAAGATAAAATAAAGGTAATTGAATAGTTCCTAAATTTATCAATAGATTTTTTCTTACATTCATCATATAATAATGATATAGAAAGGGGTGGATCGATAATGCATGAACAAGTACAAGAAGTTTTAAGTAAATTACGCCCATTTTTACTACGTGATGGTGGTGATGTGGAACTTGTTGATGTTGATGAGAACGGTATTGTCCTACTTCGACTTATGGGCGCTTGTGGTAACTGCCCAAGTTCTGCAATCACATTAAAAGCTGGAATTGAGCGCGCATTAATGGCTGAGGTTCCTGGAGTTACTGAAATTGAACAAGTATTTTAATTTTATTAAAGCAGGGGCAGACGGAATGTTAATCATGTCTGCCTTTTTTATGGTTTTCTGAATCAGTGTTCCGGTCTTATTCAGGGCTATTATTCAAATACGGGGGTTTTTGGCCCGTTACCATCAAAAAATGAAACAACATTTTCCATACATAAATGAAGCATTGCCTTCCGGGTTTCGATACTTGCTGATCCAATATGAGGTAAGCATATGGCATTATCTAAACGCACAAGCGGATGATCACTAGGTATAGGTTCATCTTCAAACACATCTAATCCTGCTGCAGTAATTTCCTGACTCTTTAAAGCGTTAACCAATGCTTTTTCATCCATCGTACCTCCCCGGGATACGTTAATAAATATTGCGGATTTTTTCATTTTTTGGAATGCCTGCTCATTAAATAAATGTTTGGTACGATTTGTTAAAGGTACTAACGATATTATAAAATCAGCCTCACTTAATAGATTGTCAAATTCTGTATAAACCGCATTCAATTCTTTTTCTTTTTCATATTTTCTCGTTCGATTGTTGTATAAAATGGACATTCCAAAACCTTTCGCTCGCTTTGCTACGGCCTCACCAATTCTCCCCATCCCGACAATTCCGAGTTTTTTATGATGAATGTCTGTACCTGCAAGTAAGAATGGAGACCAATGACCCCATTTATCTTCTCTAATATAATCACTTGCCTCCGTCATCCTCCTTGCTGTAGCCATTAAAAGCGAAAAGGTTAAATCAGCCGTTGTTTCAGTAAGTACATCCGGTGTATTGGTAACGATTATATTGTGCTTTTTTGCTACTTCTATATCAATATTATCATAACCCACTGCCATATTGGCTATTATTTTTAAATGATGGGTATTTTCTAATAATTCCTTATCAATACGCTCAGTTAACATACATACTATCCCGTCCGCTTGCTTAGTTTCTTTCAAAAAAACCTCCCTCGGAACTGGTGTATTTTCTTCTTCCCACATTTTGAAAGTAAAGGAGGCCTCGTGTGGAGCTAATATTTCCTGCGGTATTTTCCTGGTTATATAAATAAGTGGTTTCTCCATCCTTTTACTTCACCCCATTAACTATTATTATAACCAGTGTAACACAGGAATGTGTAAAGCTTCATGCTGAAGGCCCATTTCGATGAAAAAAGAGCTTAAATTTTGTTCATAAATGGATTGTTTTTCGATCAAATTTTCCATTTTAGTGAAATAAGTTTGATCATTCTTTTCTGTAAAAAAACTTTCTTCGATTAGATCATAAAATGTGATGGGAAAAATCAATCTTCCATATAATAAACGCCAGCTAAATATGGATAAAGGTCGCAATGATTGATAATCATCCATAAACGATCTTAATTCTTTATTTGCTTGATTTAAAAATAATTTCGTACGAATATACTCCGCTAAGTCCCGTGTGGGATGATCATACATTAAATCATTAACCCAAATAACAGGCTTTAAAAGATGGTCATCATAACGCTGAAAAGTGATGGTGCCTTGGTCACCTTCATCGTAACGGTAATCTTCTGTTGTTTCTTGAATATACTGTATAGCATTTTCACTCATTCCTATAATATAGGGTAAAATGTCCATCAACAAGCGATAGTAACAGGTATGTTTCCTTTTTGCTTCATGGATAATTCGATTTTCAAATATCGTAAGCTTATGGATCCATAAGTTTTTCCATTGACCGTAGCTTGAGATATTTTGTGGTTCATAGTGATATGCTGCATTCATAAGATGAAAATTTGCTAATGAATGACCATGCGATTCTATATAGTTTGTTTGAGGACTTTGTACTTGAACAACCATATACGATTTATTTTGATAAGTTGTAAACCAATTTCCATCCATATTTTGAATTGGTTTCGCTGTATGATAAAGGCCTTTTTCTACCAGAAAATAAGCTAGTGCTGCTTGTTCCATATGTATCATTTCCTTGTTTTCTGATGAGATGATAAAATAAGTATACGCATTATCTATAAATCCCAATTTCCCATTTATAGTTATTTTATCTCTAATATAGACAGCATAATCACGATTAAGCATTTCCTCCACCATGATCCCTCCTTCATCCTACATTAGTCTATGAATGAAATTAGTATAAATTAACAAGAAGAATGAAATTTTAAGAAAGTATAGGTGAAAAAAATGGATAAAAATACAAATCAAAGTAAATTAGAAATTAAAGCAAGAGAATGGTTAACCGAGCGTGGTGTCACATTAGATCACATTGCGGAGTTAGTATATTATTTACAATCAAAATATCATGAGGATTTAACAATGGAAGAATGTTTGCATAATGTAGACCGTGTTTTAACGAAAAGAGAAGTCCAAAATGCTATATTAACCGGTATTCAACTGGATATGCTAACAGAACAAAATAAGTTGGATCAACCGCTTCAGAAAACAATTGAATTAGATGAAAGCTTATATGGAATTGATGAAATTATTGCCTTTTCGATCGTTAATGTTTACGGTTCGATAGGGTTTACAAATTATGGATATATTGATAAACAAAAACCAGGAATTTTAAAACATTTAAATGACAAAACAACGGGCGAAGTCCATACATTTCTCGATGACATTGTAGGAGCAATTGCAGCTGCAGCTTCAAGCAGATTAGCTCATTCATTTGCAGATGATCAATTATTAGATGATTAATGTGTTAAAACCATTTTTTATCATTAAACCTTTATAATAAAACATTTGAAAGCTGAAAACGTGCAAGACGTGTTCAGCTTTCAAATATGATCTATCCATTCACTTAAATTTTTCACATGATAATTCGGCTTTTTATCAAAACTTGAATATTCATGATATGGAGTTACACCAGTGAAAACCATTAACGTATCTATCCCTGAATTTATGCCAGCTAATATATCTGTATCATAATTATCCCCTACCATTACGATATCTTGTTTGGCTACACCTAATTCAGATATAGCTTCGTTCATTATGATTGTCTCCGGCTTCCCTATATAAATGGGGTGTTTACCTGTACTAACTTCAATTACCGATGTGATTGCTCCATTTCCCGGGAGAAGTCCATGTTCTGTAGGTATTGACACATCCCTATTTGTAGAAATAAATTCTGCTCCAGCACGGATTGCTATACATGCTTCTGCGATTTTTTTATACGTAACACCCCGATCAAGTCCAACTACAACGTAATCACTTCCATATGCTTCTTCCGAAATTGTTAGACCCTCTTGCTGTAAGGCTTTGTACAATCCCTCCTCGCCAATTACGAAGCAATTTGCATCTGATTTTTGATGTTTAATAAACTTTGCTGTAGCTAAACTTGATGTAATTACATGTCTAGACGTCGACGTGATATTCATTTGATTTAACCTATCAGAAACATTTTCTGGTGTACTTGTTGAATTATTGGTTAAAAACAAATAAGGAATGTTTTTTTTTATTTAATGCGTTAATAAAATCTGCTGCGGAAGCAATTGGCTCGCTGCCACGATACATTGTTCCATCTAAATCAATTAAATACCCTTTAAATTTTTTCATGTCATGCAACCTTTCCTCAAATAAAAGAGGATGATTCGTTTATCGCAAATCATCTTTGGTTCGTTTTTTTATTGTCCACCTGCAATGTGGATCACCTTTTGTAATCAAAGATCTTGAAAGAACTTCACAATCCGAAAAAAGTTCTTCGAATACACGCTTATCATTTTTACATATCTCATTATACGAATTTGCAATCGAAGCAACTGGACAGTTATAATATATGATTTCATAAGTCCCATCTTCTGATTTTTTCACTTCAGTCATATAACCTTTTTCGTTTTGCATACATGCAATTCTTGAAATTTTTTCATCCAATTTTTTATTTTTTATTTTTTCATGGAAGGAATTTTTTTCTCGCTCCATGCGTTTCGATAATAAGTCTGTTACTGCCTGACTTCCTTGTAAACCTTCCAAATCTTGAAGAAGCTGAAGTGCCAAATTTCCATCTTGGTTAGGGAACGTTTTATGCCCTTTTTCTGTAAGGGAATACGTATAATACGGTCGGCCGATATCCTGTTTATGTGTATGTTTACGAATAAAGCCCTGTTGTTCTAATTTATGAATATGCTTTCTGACTGCTATTTCAGAAATTGTAAAGTGCTTCATGATTTTATTCATTGTAATATCGTGGTCTTTTTTTAAAACATATAATATCTTTTGTTTTGTCGTAAGTTTCATCACTATACATCCCTTAATCATTATTTGTTTGTGAATGCATTTGCCACGCCTAGTTCATTATTCAAATAAGATCTGATGTGTGTACTAAATCTTTCTATAACGGATTTACTTTCTAGCATAATCATTGCTAACTCTTCGTGATCAATAGCTAAATAATCTCTGACTAGTTGTTTACGAAGACGTATAACTTTTTTATAAACGTTTTTATCTTGCTCTGGTAAAACCTCCTCATCAACTAATATGTCGATAATATCTTCATAGCTACCCGGATCACGCATAATGAACCCATCAATCATCATATTTCCTACATCAAGCGTTGATTCAATAAACATATGTGTGATTCGTTCTAAACCTAATTTATCCTTAAAAGATGGAAAGGTTTGTTGATTTAACTCTGCAAGCAACTTTTCCATATATTTTAGTATTTCTTCAATTTTGCTTCGATCAATAAAATACATCTCAGTACCTCCAATACTCTCTCTACACTACTATCATACCATATAATGGCTGTAAATTTTAATGACACCAATAAATGGTACGATTGTTTTTTTTCTTTTTGTATAACATAAAAGTAGAAAGGGATGATACTTTTATGGAAAAAAAAGATGGCAGGGTCTATACTGATTTCTCAAATGTTCGTAGTATGCGAAACGAATTAGTTCCTGAAGAATATCCAGAAGGCTCATTTGGGTCGCCTATCAATGAGGATGAACCAGTGGAGGGAAAGTCTACGCCATGGGAAAAAGGTCAACGTAGACAAAGTGCCTATGTTTATTCTTATAAAGCACTTCATGATGATCTACCTAGACAAACGCCTGGCGCCCACCCCCTTCATGACGAAGAAGGTGAAGTAAAACCAGAAGATGAGGAGCAGTAGAAATGGCTACTGCTCTTGTATTAGCCTATTTTTTTTAATACAAAATAAGCACACCCAAAGTTGCAGTATTCATATAAATAATCGTCCAAAGCTCCAATTCTTGTATCGTAATTTGCTTTCGTATTATTATCGTTATAAAATCCTTTTAATCTGAGTTGATCGTATCCCCAGTCACCAACAATAAAATCATATTTCTTAAGAATTTCGGAATAACGTTCATTTAATACATCTTCTTGAAATCCTTCTTTTACATCTTCTATCAATTGATAATTTATGCCATTGAGTTCAATCAAACTATTCACCTCATTGTTAAAACTTTTCATTTATCATATCACATAATTTGGGGGCAGAGGAATCTTACCAATAATTATTTGCATGAATTTAATACCATTACAGAAACTAAGTAACGATTTAAATCTGAAGGAGGAAAAGGAATGAAAAGAAAGCTGTTTGCTTTAATTATTTTTGCTATGGCCCTTGTTATATCTGGCTGTGGTAACTTTGATAATTACAGTAAAAGAGATAAAGTAGTTGAAGAATTGGATCCAACCAGAAATCAAGAAAGATCAACAAATCAAAATACAGATAATAAACTAGGATATGTTAGTTATACTAAAGATCAAATGAAAAATGAACCGAAGCAAAACGTGACGATAGATCGTAATAAAATGGCTGATATGATATCGAGAATTATTTTGCAGCATAAAGATTTTGGTGAAGTGGCTACGCTTGTAACTGACGAAGATGTACTCATTGCTTATGAAGCAAACGATCGAATCGATGATGAGGATGCCGCAGACATTGCAAAAAAATCAGCACTTTCAGTAATGCCGCAGTATTTTGATATTCACGTTTCCAATAATGATGGTGGGATAATGAATGATATACGCAGCCTTCATAATTCAAGCACTCAAAATAAAAACTATGACAATTATAAAGATGAAATCATTAAGAAAATGAAGAACTCCCCTCAGGATGATAAAGATAATAATAAAGAATAAGTATTTAAAAAAGGGACTAACATATTTTCTGTTAGTCCTGCTAATTCTAGATCGTGTTTTGGGAGGTGAAACAAATTGATGGTTAAACGAATATATATAATGCTATTTGTTTTATTGGTTTATTCTCTTTTTTCATTTGAAGTTCAAGCTGAGGAAACAAAAAGTGATATATACCAAGATCGCATGGCCCTTTATAAAAAAACAGAAGCATTAACACAAGTACCATGGTATTATATTGCAGCGGTGGATCAATATGAAAGAAACGCTCAAAA
>NZ_JFBD01000075.1 GCF_000709085.1 Virgibacillus alimentarius
CTTTATCGACCGGAGGGAGGGGATATCAACCGGAGGAGAGGCTTTATCGACCGGAGGGAGGGGATATCAACCGGAGGAGAGGCTTTATCAACCGGAGGGGTAGCTTTATCGACCAGAAGGAGAAAATTTCTTTTTAGAATCGATCGATGGCAGGTTTTCTGCGGATGCAGAAAACCAGCTGCATACGACGAGGAATGTCTGCGCGAGTAGGCGCATTATGGCTCGGCGTCTATATTGGACGGGGTTGTCCATTTAGCATCTATTGCTACTTCATTTTCTCACGATTCTTAGAGAGATGATTGCAAAAATCATTAATGTAATCGATAGAAATCCGTAACTCATCCCTTCCGTTCCGCGAATGTTAACGTAGCTGATAGAAAATATGATAACTGCTGCAATAACTGTTAGAATTCCGGGAAGCAATTGGAATACGATGGAAAGGTCTGATTTTTTTAACCACCGTGTAATAAAAAGCACAATAATCCCTAGAACAGCAGCGATTAGAATAGGTTTTACAATTACCATCAAAAGTCACCCTTCTTTTTTTGTATAAATCTGTCTATACTAAACAATTTTTCGTCAGTGGCAATATTTAATCTAGTAATACATAGCCGCTTCGGATACCCCTGCATCTATGTATCCAAGTTCCGAGCAGGGAACTTTTACCTCAAATAAGAACAAGATCACGCATGCGAAGATTGCAATACAAATGATCGTCCCAATCAAGCTGAATATTCAAATCTTGTTGGTCATTTATTTTTAGACTATACGTGTGTCATTGGTGTGTCAAGAAAAAAATCGGGAAGCGCAGGGAGATATCAACCGGATCCTGAAACTATCGCCCGGAACTGCCTTCATATCAACCGGATCCTGAAACTATCACCCGGAACCGTCATCCTATCAACCGGAGGGCTGTGCACATCGCTTGCGCCTCATGTTTTGATCGCATGCATCCCCCATCCCATTCATAATTTTTAAAATTTAAACATTGACACGATCGGATGGATTCGTTTACTATTTTAAGAAGACATCTAGTCATCAGATGACCAGTTGACTTAAATATGAAATCGCTTTATTTTTCTATAAAAAAGAATATGGGTGGGGATATTTTTGTTATTGTTAGTGGCTTTAAGTGCTATTATTGGGCCATTTATTTTTCTGGTTCTCTTGAGGATGTCAGCGGTGAAAGGGATGACATATAGTGCTGCTATTGTTATTTTGCTTGCGCTGACAGCATGGGGTATGGAAGGCAAAGTTGTGTTTGCCTCGATTTTACAGGGGACGCATAAGGCGTTAACGATTGTTTTTATTTTATTTGGTGCTATTGTTTTGTTGAATACGCTTCGGCATACGGGTGCGGTGGATCGAATTAATCAAGGGTTCCGCGGGATCACTGGTGATATGCGGGTGCAGGTGATTATTGTGGCCTTTTTATTTGGTTCTTTGATCGAAGGCGCTTCGGGTTTTGGAACGCCTGCTGCAGTGACGGGGCCATTAATGTTTGCGCTAGGTTTTCATCCATTGGCAGCGGCTACATTAGCACTTATTGCGGATAGTTCGGCAGTGCCGTTCGGTGCGGTAGGTACTCCTGTCAATGTAGGTTTAAGTAATCTTCCTGGTGCGGGTACTGCATTTTTTCATGATATTGCGGTAAAGACGACGATGGTTGATTTGTTTGCTGGGACGTTTATTCCATTTATACTTGTTATTATATTAACGATGTTTTTTGGGAAGGAGAAAAAACTATCCAACTTTCTTGAACTCTTGCCATGGACACTTATGATAGGAATTACATATACGGGATCTGCATTTGTGTATGCGATGTTGTTTGGACCGGAATTCATTTCGATATTTGCTTCGATTACCGGCTTGATTGTTGCTACACTAACAGCGAAGAAGGGCTGGTTGCTGCCGAAAAAGGAATGGAAAGATGCGCTAAAGGATGATTTTAAAGTAGATACAAAGCAGTCCGATATGAGTTTGGCAAAAGCTTGGTTTCCATACATCATTATGATCGCTTTATTGCTTCTTACAAGGGTCATTCCTGAGGTTACGGCGTTTACGCAGAAAGCGATCGACTTAACCTGGACAAATATTTTGGGCGTGGAAGGGATCACGTCAGACTGGGAGCTATTATATTCTCCGGGGGCAGTGCTTGTAATGTCTGCGATATTTGCTGTAATTGTGCAGCGGAAGTCTTTTTCCAATGTTGCGAAGGCATCGAAGGAATCATTGCTTTCTATTAAAACGGCTGGTGTTTCATTGATCGCCACCTTGGCTTTGGTGCAAGTGTTTACGAATTCCGGGATAAATGCGAATGATTTGACCAGCATGCCAGAGTATATTGCGCATGCACTTGCAAGTACGTTTGGGTCGATGTGGATTTTTGCAGCGCCTTTTTTAGGTGAACTAGGTGCATTTATTACGGGAAGTGCTACTGTATCGACACTGACATTTTCGCCAATTCAATTGAATATCGCGAATCAAACGGGAATAAATTCGGATCTTGTACTGGCAGGTCAACTCGTTGGAGCGGCTGCAGGTAATATGATCTGTGTGCATAATGTTGTTGCTGCTTCGGCAGTGGTAGGCATGTCCGGTAAAGAAGGAGATGTTATCAGAAAAACATTAGGTCCAGCGATCTTATATGGTATCTTAGGTGGAGTTGGAGGTTTTATTTTATTGTTTTTCTTATAGAAGAGAGCGGCTGTTTCCAGTGGGGATGCTCTGGTGCCTGGCACCACCCGAATTTGTCGAATTATAATTCGATGCTGAAAAACAAAGGGGGTAATGCAGTTGGAATATAAACCGATTAAACCGAAGAAAATCTATGAGGAAGTAGCGGACGCATTGATAGATTCGATCAAAAATGGCTATTTGAAGCCGGGGGATAAACTTGATTCAGTCGCGAAGTTGGCTGAGAATTTTCGTGTGAGTCAGTCCGTCATCCGGGAAGCGCTCAGTGGCTTAAGGGCGATGGGACTCATTCATATGCGCCAGGGGGAAGGAACATATGTGACAACGTATGATGCATCAAGATTTTCACTACCGGTGACGACGGCATTTTTGATGAAAAAAGAAGATGTAAAAGAATTATTTGAGGTCCGTAGAATACTAGAGGTTGGCGCGGTCGCCTTGGCGGCCACCAGCCGTCATGCAGATGACTTAAAGTTAATGGAAAAAAGACTTGAGGAAATGGTTGACGCGATTGGTGACGGGGAATTAGGTGAGCGAGCAGATTTTCATTTTCACCAGGCCATCGTAAATGCGACGCATAATGATATGTTGATCAACCTGCTTAATAGTGTTTCGGAGATGATGGTGGAGACCATTCGGGAAACGCGCAAAGTTTTATTATATGCAGAAGGAAGAGATGAACAATTATTGGCGGAGCATCGCGCGATTTATCAAGCGATCAAAGGTGGGGACGCGGATCTGGCGCAAAGAACCATGTTCGATCATATCGTTGGTGTGGAAGCATTGTTATTTAAATATATATAGACCTTACAAAAATATAAGAGGTGGAGTTTGATGAAAGTTTCATTATTTATCACATGCATGTGTGATATGTTGCGTTCTGACGTTGGTAAACATACGGTGGAGATTTTGGAGCGTGTCGGCTGCGAGGTTGATTTTCCGGAAGCGCAAACGTGCTGTGGTCAGCCGGCATTTAATAGTGGTTATTTGCAAGAATCAAAAGAAGCGATGAAACAGATGATGCGCGCATTTAAAGATTCGGAATATGTCGTTGGGCCGTCTGGATCTTGTGTTGGCATGCTTCGTGAATATCCGAAAGTTTTCAAAGGAGATGTGGAGTGGGAAGAGCCAGCCAAAGAGCTTGCGGCAAAGTCCTATGAGATTACCCAATTTTTGGTGGATGTGCTTGGCATAGAAGATGTTGGTGCGACATTTCGGGGAAAAGTTACCTATCATCCGTCTTGCCATATGACGCGTATTTTAGGGGTGAAAGAAGCACCGCAAAAGCTGCTTCGACATGTAAAGGGAATTGATCTTGTGGAACTTCCGCTTGCTGAGGATTGCTGTGGATTCGGTGGAACGTTTGCCGTGAAAAATTCCGTGATTTCGGCTGAGATGGTAAAGGAAAAAGCACAGCATGTTGCAAAAACACGTGCTGAATATTTGATCGGCGGCGATATGGCATGCCTGATGAATATTGGCGGTAGAATGAAGCGGGAAGGGAAAAATATCAAAATTGTTCATATTACGGAAGTATTAAATCATCGCTAAGGAGTGAGAGGAATGAGTTTGCGAATTGGAGATGCCTCTTTTGACAATCGTGTGGAAGATGGAATAAAAAATGATTTTATGCGTCAAGCTGTATCTTCTGCACAAGGTCGCTTAAAAAGCGGAAGGTTACATGCCGCAGAAGAGCTCGGCGATTGGGAAGACTGGCGTACATTAGGAGAAGAGATCCGCACACATACGATGGAAAACTTGGATTATTACTTGCAGCAGCTCAGTGAACAAGTAGCAAAGCGCGGCGGGAATGTTTTTTTCGCGGAAACAGCGGAAGAAGCTAATGCATATATCCAAAACGTTGTAAAAAAGAAAAACGGGAAAAAAGTAGCGAAGTCCAAATCGATGGTATCGGAAGAAATTGGGCTGAACGAAGCTTTACAAAAAGCGGGTGCGGAGGTCGTCGAAACGGATTTGGGCGAATGGATTTTGCAACTTGATGAAGATCCGCCGTCACATATCGTCGCACCGGCTCTGCATAAAAACAGACAACAAATCCAGGAGACGTTTGAGGAAAAGAAAGGTTATACCAAATCAGATAAGGCAGAAGAGCTTGCTTTATTTGCCCGCGAACAATTGCGCAAAGAATTTTTAGCAGCGGATATTGGCATCACCGGATGTAACTTCGCTGTTGCTGAGTCTGGAACGGTGACACTTGTGACAAATGAGGGAAATGCCCGCATGGTTACCTCTTTACCTGATACGCAAATAACGGTCATGGGAATGGAACGTATTGTGCCAACATGGGAAGAATTAGAAGTGCTTGTAAGCTTGCTGACGCGTTCTGCTGTTGGACAGAAGCTGACGAGTTATGTAACCTCAGTAACAGGTGCACGGCTGGAGGATGAAATCGACGGACCGGATGATTACCATTTGGTCATTGTTGATAATGGTCGGTCAAAAATACTTGGAACAGAATTTCAATCTGCACTTCATTGTATTCGCTGTGCAGCGTGTATTAATGTTTGCCCGGTTTACCGGCATGTCGGTGGTCATGCATATGGATCCATTTATCCCGGCCCGATCGGCGCGGTTTTGACACCACTGCTTGATGGGTATGACGAACATAAGGAACTTCCGTATGCATCCACCTTATGCGGCGCATGTACGGAAGCTTGTCCGGTAAAGATTCCGCTCCACGAACAGTTAATTCGCCACCGGGAAATCATTGTGGAAAAGGAAAACATGGCACCAAAGGGAGAAAAACTTGCTATGAAAGGTTACGCCAAATGGGCTTCCACCCCTGCTGCTTATAAAATGAGCGCGAAAATGGCACGGACCGCCCTAAAACCATGGACAAGAAAGGAAACGATCACGAACGGACCAGGTCCATTAAAGGGCTGGACCGATGTACGAGATTTTCCTGCACCAAGTAAACAAAGTTTCAGGTCTTGGTTTAAGGAAAGACAGAAAGGTGGCAATGCATAATGGCGATTCAAAATAGAGACGCTTTCCTGGATAAATTGGCGGGAAGACTCGGACGCCCGCGCCGGACAGAAGGTGTACAGCGTCCGGACTGGAGCGTGCAGCCACAGCTTAGAACACGCCAAGGCTATACGAAGGATGCATTAGCGGAAGTTTTGGCGAAACAATGTGAAGCGATTCATACGGACGTAAAGCTGACGGATCGCTCCGGTTTGCCGCAAGTTTTAAAAGAAACGATTACCGCTTATCAGGCGAAAACCGTTATTACAGCGAAGGATGATCGCAATGAGCAGTACGGATTGCGGGAAATGTTTGAGGAACTTCGGGAGAAAGAAATGGAAGTTCATGAATGGGATCCTGCAATTGGAAAAGAAAATCAAGTAATTGCGGAACGCGCAGATATTGGGATTAATTTCAGTGACATCACGCTTGCCGAATCCGGGACGGTAACATTATTGAATCATAAACATAATGGCAGATCGATCAGTCTACTGCCGCAAAAATTTATAGCAATTATACCAAAAAGCACACTTGTGCCCCGCATTACGCAAGCAGCAAAACAGCTTCATGAAGCAAACGAACAAGGAAATGACGTCTCTTCGTGTGTCAGCTTCATATCAGGACCAAGTAATAGTGCAGATATTGAAATGAATCTAATCGTCGGTGTGCATGGTCCTGTGGAAGCTACTTATATTATTGTGGATGAATGATGTTGGGGATAGGGTTGTTTTTCTGCTGAGGCAGAAAATGTTTGAAAATGAAGGTCGCGCAATAACACCGTCATCTCGCGCGGTAAGGCAGTTAGGTCGAGCGATAGGAAGAATTACTCGCGCAATAAAGTAAGAAAGTCGCGCAACACCAAGCCAAAGTTGAGCGACGCTCCTCCGTGTTATAAACTCTGGCGTGAAGCGGACGGAAGCATTAGATGGGGATCAATACCGTCATCAGGTGGAGCATATTTCAGAAGCCATTTTAAATGGCGATCCTCACCTTGATCATGACCTCGAAAATACACTAGCAAACATGCGGGCGCTTGATGCTTGTATGAAGTCCATGGACAGGGAGAAGAAAATCGTGCTGGACTAGTGCGGTGCACGTGCGGAAGATTAGACTTCCAAATAAGAGCGCCTCATCATGTCCGCGCTGGTGCTAAGTAATTAAGCCACCATGCTGCATTTCGAGCGAAAGAAAGCAGCTAAGATAAAACGCTATAAAACTGAATGAACCGCATGAAATCAAATTTTTACACCTTGATTTCATGCGGTTTTATTTATGCCACCTGAAAATTTTTATAACACAGCTTCAATCGCAAGAGCAACGCCATCTTCTTCGTTCGTTGCGGTGACGTGGGAGCAGTATGCTTTGATTTCATCTACAGCATTTCCCATGGCAACGGCGCGGCCTGCCCGCTTCATCATAGAAATGTCATTGTAATTGTCACCGATCACCATGACATCTTCCATGGAGATTCCTTTGCTTTTAGCATATTGCTCAAGAGCGACTCCTTTTTGGGCGTTCACATGATTAATTTCTATGTTTCCAGGGCCGGAAGAGCTGACTGCAAGGCCTGGAAATTCCTGAAGCTTTTCTTTTGCCTTTCGTAATTTTTCATCATGGAAAGAAGCTGCGAGCACTTTGGAAATTTCACTGTGATGCTTCTGGAAAACTTCATCATAGGAAGGGACGGTGCGGATGAATCCTTGTTCCGCTCTTTTTAGGACTTCGCTTCGAATCTTATCTGCGGCAGGCGTACCTTTTTCTGCACCAGCGATAAGGAGAAACATATCGATTTGTCTTTCTAAATCTCGTGTATAAATATATTGATCAATAAACAATTCATATTCTAAGCCCGCTGCTTGTAAAATGGGAAGCATCTGTTTAAGATCATCTTCCATGAGGTATGTTGCTGAAATGATTTTCCCGGATTCATCTCTGACTTCCGCCCCGTTTAAACAGATAAATGGCGGGTTCAATCTTTGTTCGGTAACGATTTGATAGGCTTCTGGGAAATTTCTGCCTGTAGCGATGATCACCTCGATGCCATTTGCTTTTGCTTGCAGGATTGCTTCTTTATTTCTGATACGGATGGTGTGATCCCTTGATAGCAGTGTTCCATCCATGTCGATTGCAATTAAACGAGTCATGATGTGTAGCTCCTTTGCTAAGAAATGTAAATGATGCTTACAGTATATCGTATTTATTGACGAACATGCTACTAACTACTTTAAAAGAAGTATGTCCTTATTTCATAAAAATGTGTAAAAGGCAGGAAATCTGTTGACGTATGACGAATAGGGTTAGTACCGTATTTATAACGAGACATAATTTATTGCAGGAAGGACAGATAAACATGATGAAAACGGTAAATTTGCATGATGTGATTCGCGGGGAAAGTGCTCCTCCGGCATGTGATACAACAATGGGCGTGAAATTAATCGAAGCCAAGGATGGGTTTGCGAAGGGCGTTTGGACCATTGATGAAAAGTTCATCAATGGAAACGGTGTCATTATGGGCGGATTCGTGGCAGGAGCCGCTGATATTATGATGTCGTATGCGATTACTTCGCTACTGACAGAGGAGCAGGCTTTTGCATCGATTAATTTGCAAACGACATTTCACCGTCCGACATTTCCAGGGGATGTTGATATAGAAGTGAACGTTGATAAATTTGGCCGTACGGTTTCCTATTTAACAGCGGAGCTAAAACAACACGACAAACTTGTTGGTAGTGCCGTATCCTCGGTGATGATTACACCAAAGCCGTAGTGTTCACAAATTTATGCTAAATCGGGTAAAAATGACTGGTACATGCTATTTTCATGTAGTAGTCATTTTCATTTGGATCGAAAAACAACCCATTTTTCATTGGAGCGTGATTGTAGTACAATTTGTACAGACGATGTGAGGGATTTACGTTTATGCATGCAAGTATGACGTTTATTTTACATAATTATTGCGGACATCGGTTCATCGTAAAAGAAGGGAAAGTATGGGGCGTGAAATCAATTGCCGTTTTACTTGCCCAACGTTTGGTCATTCCCGTGACGTGACAAGGTATGTAGTAAGCAAGTAAGGAGAAGGGCAGACGTGGATACGTTTATTGTGAAAAAAGTTTTAAACAATAATGTGCTGATTGCGAAAGATCGAGCGGAAGAGGAAGTTGTTTTAATCGGAAAAGGGATCGGTTTTCATACGAAGAAAAATGCTTTCATTCATGAAGAGGATGTAGAGAAATTATTCGTACTGCGCAATCAAAGCGAACAGGAACATTATAAACGTTTGCTTCCTGATATGGATGAAAAAATATTGCAGGCGATCATCGATTCGCTGGACATCATTCGAAGAAAGTCCAATGTCTCTTTACATGAACAGGTGCATGTAGCGTTAACAGACCATCTGCTATTTGCGATCAACCGTCTCTTAAAAGGGATGGAAATGAAGAATCCTTTCCTGACTGAAACCAAAGCGCTATATCCCTTTGAATATGAAATTGCAGCGGAGGTTGTTGATTTTATCAATCAAACGCTGGATATTGATTTACCGGCAGGGGAAGTTGGATTTATCGCCTTGCATGTGCATAGAGCGATAACGCGTATGGGCGTTTCGGATATTAACAAATATGCCCGACTTGTTACCACTTTAGTCGGAACGATTGAAGCGGAACTTAGTATCAAGATCGATCCAGACAGCATTCATTATATACGTTTGATTCGACATATTCGTTATACGATTGATCGGGTAGTCAAGGATGAGCATGTCGACGAACCGGCGAAAATTGCAATCCTGTTGAAACAGGAATATCCGATATGCTATAATTTAGCTTGGAAGTTGATAAAAATCATGCAGCAAACATTAAAAAGGCCCGTGTATGATGCGGAAGCGGTTTATCTGACGATGCATCTTGTGCGGTTAACAAGTAAATATGAATAATACGTGTTACTGACGCGATCAGGCATGAGTAAAAGGATTGGACAATGGTATAGGTGCTCTATATCTGTTTTGTCGTGACCTTCTTACTCATGCCTTTTTTAATGTTTGACTACGATAGATAAAGGAGTAAAGAGCTATGTTTAAAAAAGCATTTGGCGAGCTGCAAAAAATCGGGAAAGCATTGATGCTTCCAGTTGCACTGCTTCCTGCGGCGGGACTTCTGCTTGGCTTTGGTAACGCTGCCCAGCAGGAAACCATGCTGGAATATCTTCCGTTCCTTGAGGCGGACTGGATTCAAATGGTTGCAATGGTCATGGAAGATGCTGGTGGTATTATTTTTGATAATCTGGCTCTTATTTTTGCGATCGGTGTTGCGATTGGACTAACATCTGACGGGGCAGCGGGATTAGCTGCGATTGTTGGTTATTTAGTACTGAATCAGGTAATGAGTTCCTGGATAGGGGTAACGCCTGAGATGATTGAAGAAGATCCAAGTTTTGCGTCTGTGCTTGGGATCGATACACTACAAACCGGAGTATTTGGCGGAATTATTGTCGGACTGATTGCTGCGTTTTGCTATAATCGCTATTATAATGTTGAAATGCCGTCCTTTCTCGGTTTTTTTGCTGGAAAACGGTTTGTGCCGATTGTTACAGCGGCCGTGTCATTTGTTGCCGGAATTGTGCTGTTATTCATCTGGCCGCCCATTCAAGAGGCGATGAATGGTGCTTCCCACTGGCTGATTGAAGAAGGAACCTATATCGCAGTCTTTTTCTTTGGATTTATTAAGCGTTTGCTGATTCCATTTGGATTGCATCATATTTTCCATGCCCCATTCTGGTATGAATTTGGCTCCTACACATCCGAAGCAGGCAATCTGGTGCGCGGCGATATGTCCATTTTCTTTGCCCAGTTAAAAGACGGGGTAGAGATCACAGCGGGTAACTTTATGGCGGGAGAATTCCCGATTATGATGTTCGGACTGCCGGCTGCTGCTTTAGCAATGTATCACATGGCAAGGCCTGAAAAGAAAAAAGTGGTTGCAGGACTATTAGGTTCTGCTGCGCTAACATCCTTTTTAACTGGCATTACCGAACCACTTGAATTCTCATTCATGTTTATTTCCCCATTATTATTCGCACTACATGCGATTCTAGATGGAACGGCCTTTGTTTTAATGGCATTCTTTGACGTGAATGTTGGTTATACTTTCTCAGGTGGGGCGATTGATTTCGTGTTGTTTGGTATCTTGCCAGGGAAAGAACCTTGGTGGATCACCATTATACTTGGGCTGATTTTTGCCGTGATTTACTATTTCATTTTCAGGTTCTTTATTAAGAAATTTAACTTAATGACACCTGGGCGTGAGGAAGATAAAGAAGAACAGGAAGAAGCGAAAGGGGAAACTGGAGACTTAGCATATAACGTCCTAGAAGCGATGGGCGGACAAGCAAACATTGCACATCTGGATGCATGTATTACACGTCTTCGCGTTTCCGTAAATTCCATCAAGCGTGTTGATAAAGAAGAGCTACAAAATCTTGGTGCTGCAGGGGTGCTAGAAGTTGGCGATAACATCCAAGCGATTTTCGGACCTCGATCAGAGACCATCAAAGGACAAATGCAGGATATTATGGCAGGAAAAACACCGCGCGTAGAAGAAGCGGTGGAGCCTGAACAAGCGGAAAAGGAAAGTAAGGAAGCTGCATCAATAGAGACCTATGTTTCTCCACTGAAAGGGGAGATCGTACCAATTACAGAAGTTCCGGATCAAGTTTTTGCTGGTAAAATGATGGGAGACGGCTTTGCTATCAAACCTGAAGATGGAACGGTCTTATCCCCTGCAAACGGAAAAGTGATGAATATTTTCCCAACGAAGCATGCGATTGGTATTCAGTCAGATGGCGGAAAAGAAATCCTCATCCATGTTGGACTGGATACGGTACAGTTGAACGGGGAAGGTTTTCATATGCTTATTGAAGAAGGAGACCGTGTTGAAACCGGACAGCCTTTAATGGAAGCTGATCTAGCTTATATCGAAAAGAACGCGAAGTCTACCATCACGCCGATTGTCTTTACCAACTTAGCAGAAGGTGAAAAACTTATGTTAAACGAGGAAGCTGGCGTGTTTGAAGTGACGAAGGAATCGTAGACGTGGAATAGGACTTCATTGGCGGAATCATGGGCAGGAAATAAACTGCTCATGATTTGGTTTTTTTAGAAGGAAATACATAGTAAACTAGATAGTAAAAGGAAACGTGTGAAAAGGAGAGAAGAATCATGATCAAAGATAAAATAACGCTCATTACTGGTGCCGCCAGCGGGATCGGATATGCTGTAGCAAGGGAATTTGCACGCGGCGGAGCTAAGGTTATTTTGACAGACAAGAATAAGGAGGATGTTCAAAAGGCCGCTCAAAAGTTGCGAGAAGAGGGTTGTGCTGCATGGGGTTTTCAATGTGATGTTACCAAGGAAGAAGAGATCAAACATACGATTGAAGATACGGTTGATCGGCTCGGCCGTTTAGATGTGTTGATTAATAACGCCGGTATGCAGCATGTAGCAAGTATCGAAGAATTTCCCAAGGAGACCTTTGAACAGCTGTTATCCATCATGCTTACAGCGCCATTTCTCGGGATTAAATATGCTTTTCCGTTTATGAAAAAACAAAAATTTGGCCGAATTATCAATATGGCATCCATTAATGGGGTCATCGGATTTCAGGGGAAAGCGGGATACAATAGTGCGAAACACGGAGTGATTGGACTGACAAAAGTTGCGGCCTTAGAAGGAGCAAACCACGGAATAACGGTGAATGCGCTTTGCCCTGGATATGTAGATACACCGCTCGTCCGAAATCAGATGGAGGACTTGGCCAGAAATCGAGGGGTTGAAGTAGAGAAAGTGCTGGAAGAAGTTATTTATCCACTTGTCCCGCAAAATCGTTTGATCGAGGTGGAGGAGATTGCGGATTATATGATGTTTTTAGCCAGTGCTAAGGCGAAGGGTGTTACTGGGCAAGCAGTGTTGCTGGATGGAGGGTATACGGCGCAGTAGTGGGGTGAAGCGCCGATACAAGGATGTGAACGCTGCATACATGTCGCAAAACCGCTAAATGTTCCTACGCAAGCAGTTTATCGTAAATAGCAAAGCTTCCAAAACTTGCAGCCACTTCCCATCCTCCTTCGTGTTTTTTCTATGAAATTCTTCCAAAAGCACACATCTTGTGGAACAACCAATCATTCCACGCGAAATCCAACTGGTTCGAACATTATGACGATATAGATTTATCAACATGTTTTTTGTACGATAAACCTAAGGAGGAATTTGCATGCAGCGTTTAATGTGTAAAGGAAAAATTCATCGAGCTGTCGTGACAGAAGCTGATCTCGATTATGTAGGGAGTATTACGATCGATTCGAAACTCATGAAAGAGGCAAATATCAAGCCATATGAAATGGTTCAGATTACGAGCCTGCGAAATGCAACGAGATGGAAAACGTATGCATTGCCAGCTCCTGAGGGAACGGGGGAGATTTGCCTAAATGGTCCACCAGCACATCTGTTTTCGCCTGGTGATATTGTGATCATTCTAAGTTTAGCGCAAATGTCCGAGGAAGAAATCGAGACGTTACATCCGAGAGTTGTATTTGTGAATGAAAAAAATGAAATTACAACGGTAGAGGAACATGACTTACATTGGCCGGAAAGTTAGTCGGATGACATCCTGACGGAAATAAAAGTCGGAATATTAAGAAGATTTATAAGCTAGATAAGCTAGCAAGTCCCTTTCGCAGTAGCTTTTCCCTTTTGATGAAAGGATTACGAACAATCCCCAGAAGGAGTGTTTTGATGAAATTTTGGTTTAGCTGTAACAGTTGTAGGAAAAAACATCCCTTTCATTTAACAGAAACCAAATGCGGGTGTGGCGGAACATTAATGGTGGAGTACGATCTTGAGAAAGTTAGCCAAACGTTGACAAAGGAAAGTTTAAAAAGCCGGGGCACGTCGATGTGGAGGTATAAAGAGCTTTTGCCTGTGGAGAGTGCGCACCATATCATTTCTTTAGGTGAAGGATGGACGCCGCTTGTTCGAATGAAAAGAGCGGAAAAAGCATTTCCGGTGAAAAAATTATGGGTGAAGCGAGAAGAACAAAATCCGACGGGCAGTTTTAAGGCAAGGGGTTTTTCTGCTGCGCTTTCGATTGCCAACGAATATGGAATAAAAAAGGTGGCCGTTAATTCCAATGGCAATGCGGCCTCTGCATTAGCAGCATATGCCAGTCACGCCGAAATGGGGGCGGATGTATTTGTCCCGAAAGACTGCCCAGGACTCATCGTGGAGGAGTGTGTGCAATACGGGGCTAACACCTATTTAGTTGACGGACTCATTCACAATGCAGGTAAGATCATTGCGGATGGCAGGCGAGAGCAGGGATGGCATAATGTCGGAACACTAAAGGAACCAGGCAGAGCAGAAGGAAAAAAGACAATGGGGCTGGAGCTCGCGGAACAATTAGAATGGAACCTTCCAGACGTGATTGTTTATCCAACAGGCGGAGGCTCCGGGGTGATTGGTATGTGGAATGCGTTTAAACAATTAAAGCAGCTCGGTTTTATTGAAGGGGATCTTCCGCGCATGGTAAGTGTGCAAGAATCCGGCTGTCAGCCTGTTGTCGATACCTGTACTCGTGGGGGCGCATTCACCGCACAAAAGGATAATGTCATTTCCAGTCCAACCGGTATGCGTGTGCCAAGCCCGCCGGACGGGGAATTAATTGTTTCTATTCTATCGGAATCGGACGGTACGGCGATTGCGGTTTCCAAAGATGAAATCAAGCAAGCGCAAACTTCTTTTGGTAAACAGGGGATCTCCTCGTCACCAGAAGGAGCGGCTACTTGGGCAGGTTTTACTCGCTTAATCGAGCAAGGATGGATTGGAAAAGAGGATGAAGTTGTTTTATTTAATACGTCGCACGCCATGAAATACTTGCCTTGGAAGCAGCATCACATTCCAATTATAAAAACCTACCAGGATTGGTTAAACATTCAATATGCTGTTTCATAGATAAGAAGCCAGAACTGCTGGGTCAGCGGTTCTGGCAATTTTTATGACGGAGGCCAAGGAGATAGAAGCTGAGCATGCCCTCATACAACCAACTTTCGGGCAAGAAAAAAAGCTTGCAGCATGTTGGCTGCAAGCTTCCATCGTTTATGCGCTAGGATTTCCGGAGCTTCTCATTTGTTTTCGCTTCAATAGCCAAGCTTCCAGTCCGCCGGAGCCAAGCAGAACGCCAGAGACGATCAAAATGAGTCCAATAAAATGTCCCGGGACAATCGATTCGCCTAAGAAAAGGGCCGCTCCAATTAGTGAAAAGAATGTGTTTAAGTTAAGGAATATGGATGATTCTGCTGGTCCGACTTGCCCGATGGCGTAGTTATAAGCCATATGTCCAACTCCTGTCGCAATGATTGCAGAGAAAAGGAACACCGCCCAAACGGATGGCGCAACACCGATAAGCGAATCGATGCCACCGGGTTCCTTCCATAAACTGACGATAAAAAGAAAGAAGGAACCGATTAGCAGCATATATACGGTCAATAGACGCGGTTCCATCGTTTCTGAGGCCCGCTTAATTAAAATAAAGCTGAGCGCCTGCGATGTGATGGATAGTAAAATATGTACATCCCCGAGATTAATCCCGTTCACTCCGCCACTGCCGACTAAAACCGTTGTACTCACGCCTAAGGTTCCAAGAATGAAGCCAGTGAACTGGATCCACGAGGGCTTTCTTCTTAAGAAGATCATGGAAAAAACAACGGTTAAGAGCGGACCCAACCCGAGAATCAGTCCTGTATTGGTAGCGGATGTTTTAGTAAGTCCTTCAGCCAGGAAAAAGTGGTGAAAGAAGACACTTAAAAAAGCACCGCCAATAATGTAAATAATCTCTGATTTTTTCGGCAAACGGACAAGCCGCAAAAAGGTAAGGATAAGGAATGCGGTTAAGCTAGCCACGAATATTCTCAAGGATGTAATGGTTATTGGCATAAAATTCGCAACAATCACTTTAAGCGCGGACACATTTATTCCCCACGACAGCATAACGAGAATGATAATGATATAGATTTTATTAACTTTCAACGTAAGATCCCTTCTTCGCGTAGCATAATGTATGTTAGCTTATCATATTTTAATGCATGCGTATAGGGGGGTGGCGGTATTTCTCCATTATCAAAAATGCACAGTAAATAAAGAAGGTCGCGCAATAACGAGTCAAAGTCGCGCAATAACGCCTCCAGGTCGAGCAATACCACCTCAAAGTCGCGCAATACCACTTCAAGGTCGCGCAATATCGCCTCAAGATCGAGCAACACCACCTCCAGGTCGAGCAATATCACCTCAAAGTCGCGCAATACCATCTCCATGTCGCGCAATACCACCTCAAAGTCGAGCAATATCATCTCAAGGTCGCGCAATACCGCCTTAAAGTCGCGCAATACCACCTCAAAGAAGCGCAACATCACCTCAAGATCGAGCAACAACAAATGAGGGGGGAAGCCCCTTCTATGAGTTATAAACTATTAAATAAGTAAGCACGTATCGTTGAAAAGTTTTTGCTATTGGTAGAAAAGCCGCTAATTGTATCGCCAGGTTCCAGTTTTTTTATCTGCCCATGTTGAATTTTTAGACCAACAACCCATAATGGTTACTTCAACAATCTTGCTCTCGCTTCTTTATATTGTGCTTCTAATTGTGCTACATAATCTTTTGTATGTTGTACTTTTTTTATTGCGTCAATTCCTTGACCACAACCCCAAATATCTTTCCACGCTTTTTTACTAGCATCTCCGCCAAAATCCATTTTTGATGGATCACTTTCTGGTAAATGATCTGGGTCCATTCCTGCTGCACGGATGGATGGTGCTAAATAGTTTCCGTGCACACCTGTAAAATAATTGCTATAGACGATATCATCCGAAGTTCCTTCAACAACCGCTTGTTTATACTCGTCAACCGCCCTTGCCTCATGTGTCGCGATAAATGGTGAACCGATATAAGCAAAATCCGCTCCCATTGCTTCCGCTGCCAAAATGCTACCTCCCGTTGCAATAGAGCCCGCGAGTGCAAGTGTTCCATCAAACCATTCACGAATTTCCTGAATGAGTGCAAATGGACTTTTCGAACCAGCATGCCCTCCTGCTCCTGCCGCTACTGCGATTAAACCGTCCGCTCCTTTTTCAATCGCTTTTTTCGCAAACGTCTGATTGATCACATCATGCAATACGACTCCACCATAACTTTGTGTCTCTTGGTAGACATCTTCCCTTACACCGAGTGACGTGATAATGATGGGCACTTTGTATTTTTTACATAAGGCCATATCTTCTTCAAGACGTGTATTCGAACGGTGGACAATTTGATTAATTGCGAAAGGTGCTGCTGGTCGATCCGGATTTTTCGCGTTATAGCTCGCAAGCTCTTCTGTAATTTCTGCAAGCCATTCATCCAGTTGGGAGGACGGTCTTGCGTTAAGTGCAGGCATTGCACCTACGATACCTGCTTTACATTGTTCGATGACAAGCTTTGGATTACTAATGATAAACATCGGCGAACCGATCACTGGGATTCTCATTCTTTTTTTCCATTCCATTAAATTTGTCATTTCACTTCCCCCTTTATTCGTAAGCGCTATCAAATCATTCGAAAATAGCTTAAAAATAGATGTTTCTTTGATCATTTTTCAATCATAGCGAGCGTACCACGAGATAAACCAATGCGTCGTTCTCCTTCATCCGTCCATCCAGTCCATTTCCTATTCTCCTTTCTCCACATGTAAGTTTTCATTTCATCGAATATCGTTTACAATGAAATTAATTCAAAATTTTCAAATTACATGTATATACATGTATCCTATAAAGAATTTCAATTTTTGTCAATGACAAACTTGGAGAAAGGAAGGTTGGCGATGGAAAAACATGAAGTTGAAAATATTTTGCAAGCGTGTGCTTGTGCTAATTTGCGAACGGTCTCACGTTCATTAACCCAGCTGTATAATCAATTACTTCAGGCAACGGATTTAAAAATTACGCAATATTATATGCTCGTTAATATTTATCAGTATAAAAAATTGTCGATTAGCGAATTGGGTGAAGTCATGATGTTGGAGCAAACGACAATCACTCGCAATGTGAATGTGCTAATAAAAAATAATTTTGTCCATGTTGAAAAAGACGAACGAGACTCCCGATCAAAATGCGTCTCTTTAACTTCGGTAGGAATTGAAAAATTGTACGAAGCGACACCAATATGGATGCAAGTGCAGGGGAAAATCGAGCGTGAAATCGGCACAAGTAATTATCATCACCTTTTGCGCACATTGAAACAAGTGCAAAAAATTATTACGCATTATGAAGATATGTAAGCATGGATGTAGTAATACGCGATCATCCATTGCTACTGTATGATCTTCATCAAGCGTTTAATGACAACATTTTTAGATAGAAAAAAACCACCTCTTGCTTCAGAGATGGTTAGCTATTTCTAGCTTAATCGCGTATATTCAATGGTTTTAATTTTGCTTCTATTTCCGCGCGTCTCGGTTCTAAAAATGGCGGAAGTGCCAATTTTTCACCTAAGTGTTCCAGCTCTTCATCGGTGTCGAACCCTGGACCGTCTGTTGCTAATTCAAATAAAATTCCATTTGGTTCTTTAAAATAGAAAGAGCGGAAGTAATATCGATCGACAAATCCGGAATTCTGGAATTTCGCATCTTGGATCTTTTGAATCCATTGCCTTAGTTCTGCTTCGGTTTCAACCCGAAATGCCACGTGATGTACCCCGCCCCTGCCTTGTCGCTCAGGAGGTAAATCTTTTCTTTCCTCCACATGGATTTCGGCGCCATTTCCACCCTCGCCAGTTTCAAATACTAGGATGTCCGGCTGTCCTTCGATCGTTGAAGCGTACTGTCCTTTTTTGCGAAAACCTAATTGACCTGTGAGGACGCCGTTCGTAGCTTCGGCGTGTTGAACCGTCAGTTTGACCGGTCCCAGTCCTTTTATTCCTTTATCTGGCGGAACCGGGCTCTTGTCCCAAGGAATACCGGCGGAAACACCCTTATTTTGTTCATCGGAAATCAGGGATAGGCGCTGTCCTTCAAAGTCCTCAAAAGGAAGTGTCTGATGTCCAGCGCACTCGGATATTCCACCATGCTTGACATTCAATTCCTCAAATCGATCCTTCCAATACGTTAGTGCTTGGTCATCAGCGACACGCAGGGATATACCGGAAATGCTGTTGGTTCCTTCATGGTTCTTAGCAAGCATTGGGATATCAAAAAATGTTAATTCTGTTCCGGGACTGCCTTGTTCATCCGCGTAAAAGAGATGGTAGAATGATGGATTATCCTGATTTACTGTTTTCTTGACCATACGCATACCGAGTGTATTCGTATAAAAATCGACATTCTCGAATGCTTTTGCCGTTAATGCGGAGACGTGATGGATTCCTTTTAGTTCCATGCCTTTTCCTCCTTTTTATCGAAAGCGTGCTCCTATGCCTGTTCCTTTTCATCGCGGTTTTCAACCGAGTGTTTCTTATTCTTTCGTCAACTGTTTTGTACTTCTTACAGTGTCGATTGGACGCACATATGCTTCAATGGTTGCACGTTTTGACTCCAGTTTAGGCGGCAGGGACAATTTTTCACCAAGTGTTTCATAAGGTTCATCGCCCATAAATCCCGGGCCATCTGTTGCAATTTCAAATAAAATATGTGGTGAAATTTTTGTATATAAGGACTCGAAGTAGTGGCGATTGACGTAACCGGAGTTTGGCAGCCGCAAATCTTGCAGATGCTGTATCCAATCGTTCAACCCTTCATGATCCTCCACTCGGAAAGCCGCGTGGTGAACCGTTCCAAAACCTTGACGTGCTTGAGGTAGAGCTGTATTATGTTCGACAATGACTTGCGCGCCATTTCCGCCCTCGCCAACTTCAAATAAATGAAAGGATGCTTCCTGATCGATTTCTTTAAATAATAGGACTTTTTCCATCATCTCTTTGAAGTGCGTAACGTTATCGACACGCACAAAGATCGGTCCTAGTCCGGTAATGGCGTAGTCTAACGGAATTGGCCCTTTTTGCCATGGTGTTCCCGGCGCAACGCCACGATTTTTTTCATCTGAAATGAGTTGATATTGCTGATCATCAAAATCAACGAAAGAAAGTGTTTTCTTGCCAAACTGCTCCTTGATGCCTTCGTGCTTCACTTTTAGGCGATCAAAACGTTCCACCCAATACTTTAGTGCTGCGTCACTTGGGACACGAAAAGACGTTTTTGCAATCTCATTTGTACCGTGCACCCCTTTAGGAATGCCGGGGAAATCAAAGAAAGTCATATCTGTACCTGGGCTGCCTGTATCGTCGGCGAAAAATAGGTGATACGTTTGAATGTCATCCTGGTTGACTGTTTTCTTTACTAAACGCATCCCTAGAACATACGTAAAAAATTCATAATTCTTTTCTGCACTGCTTGTAATAGCTGTAACATGGTGAATACCTTTTAATGATTTCATTGTCATCCTCCTTTAGTAATCAAGAAATGTGGGATGGAGCATACCATTTCCTTTAAAAAATGATGGCGTCAATCGAATAGGCTCCAGGGCCAATCAATGCGACTCCGACTCCTACAGCAATAAGCTTAGATATTTATCAAATGAACCTCCTAAATGAAAGTGAAAGTGATCGTTATTTTCTTGATTTTTAAGTACGTGTCGCGCAATAAAAGGATAGACTCGAGCGATATGGAATGGAACTCGAGCCATAGCCTGTTGAAGTTGCGCAGTACCGTTCCAGCTTGATATTAAAAAAATATTATTTCTACGCTCTCATAGCGAGTATATCTGCCTTTATCATGCGAGTAAGTCTTTTTTTCTATCCGTTCCTTCTTCTCCAATTATCTTTAATTCGAGATATATTATATCAAGATAATAACTTTTGTCAAAAACAAATGCTCAGGAGAAATAGGCAAGTAAAAAAGGTTTGCCCCTTTAGGTCGTTCGCTTACCATGGAGAAAACTCAAAATACCCGTATTATGAAATAGCAACGTTTTTAGACCATTCGTAAAAATTGAATGAACTTAGAAATGGACTCATTGTGTTATTAAAACTAAAACAACTCCGTTCACATGTAACGGAGCTGTTTCTTTTTAATTATTTTCATTTGATTTTTGAACAATCGGCCCAGATGTCTTGAATCATTTTTATGGCTCACTAATTCCTACTGCTAGGAAAAGAAAAGAAGCAAATACCAATACTGCGCTATTCAGTATAATTCCTGTTATCATAAACCACAGCTTTTTAGATGTGATCGCGAAAATAATTCCAAATACGGAAAGCACCGTAAAGACGCTTATAATTAAAGTCAATTGTATTATTTTTTTTGTAACTGGTATGTTTTGGATGAATCTTGTTCAATTTATCGTAATAATCATTCCAATGGTTTATCCAAAGTGGTGGGGTAGTTATGCAGGTTATACTTCAGATGGTTACAAGGCACTGAAATTTTTACAACGTGATAAGTAATTTATTTTAACATAAATATTCCGAATATCAGGTTCAATTTAAAAATGCATCTCTCTCTTTTTGGACCATATACGCTAAATAGCACTTTTATAAAAAAGGTATGTTAGCAAAGGAATGATTTTCTGTTTTAGCAATACGTTTAGGGCACAGCCAATCCATATTGTCACTTTGTCATTCATGGTGTTATTACAAATGATAAAAGAGTAAATGATACATTCCAACGTTGTGATGTCAAGAAAAAATAGCGTACTAAATGTTAGGTGATTTAGTACGCTAAAATAGAATGTAATTTTATATCTTCTCCATCGTAAGTGAAACACTTAGCCTTACTTGCTTTTTTGCTTTTATTTTCATATGCGTATTAGTCGCGTGCAGCTAATTCATGCAGCCGCTTCATCATATTGATTCGCTCAAAGCCGTGAAAGTCATGCATTTCGTGGTATATTTCAAACAGCGATTGATAGATCTTTACGTTTTCTGAGATAGGGTAGACGGTTTTTAAAAAGGGCTGTTTCATCTTTTGGACAGCTTCTTCCATCGTGCGATGTCCTCCTCCTGCGACGGTGCCAAGAATTGCTGCTCCGATGGCAGGTGCATAGTCACTTGCTGAAATATGGATGGGTTTATTCAAAATATCTGCGTAAATTTGCATTAATAAGGCATTTTTTTGCGGCAGGCCGCCACATGCAAAGACTTCGTCAATTTGCATTCCCCAGTCTTCGTATGATCTCATAATCATTTTCGTTCCAAATGCTGTTGCTTCCATATACGCTCGGTAGATGTCTTCGATTTTCGTATGAAGGGTTAAGCCAAGCAGTAAACCGCTTAAATCACTGTCACTTAATACAGAGCGATTTCCGTTGTGCCAGTCAAGTGCAACCAATCCCGTTTCTCCTGCGCGCTTCTCAGCTGCTTTTTCCTCTAATAATTGATGAACAGATATATGACGGTTTGAGGCTTCCTCTGTGTATTCATTTGGAGCCTGTTTAACAGCATACGCAAACAGGTCACCAACAGCGGATTGACCTGCTTCATAGGCAAACAATCCCGGTATAATTGCATCTTTTACACTGCCTGAAATTCCTGGAATTTGTTTTTGTTCATCGTGCAGCATGAGATGACAGGTTGATGTCCCCATTACCATCGTTAGTTGGTTTTTACGTTCAGAGCCGACGCCAAGCAGTGCGGAATGTGCATCAATGATTGCCGGTGCAACAGGGAGACCTGCGGGAAGTCCTAAGGTTTTACTCATTTCGTTTGATAGTTCTCCTGCTTTCTCGCCTATTTTAACAAGCCTTCCTTCCAGTTTTTCTTTGATGATCGACGGAAGTTTCGGATGAAGCTGTTCGTAATAATCGTAAAAGAACCCATCTTCTTCGTTCCAAAATGTTTTGAATCCTCTTGCACAATTACTCCGGACATTTTCCTGAATGAGGGTAGAGACAATCCAGTCACCTGCTTCCATAATATAGGCGGTTTCTTTTAAAATCTCTGGGGCGTTATTTAAGAGTTCCATTACTTTAGGAATCATCCACTCGCTACTTACATTATAACCGTAGTTGCCAAGCCATCTATTTTTATTCATACGGGCAACTTCGAACATATCCGCAGCTTCTTTGCTTGCTCCGTGGTGTTTCCATAGTTTTACGTAAGCATGCGGATTTGTTTTGAATTTTTCTTTATCGCTTAACGGTGTTAATTGATCATCTGCAACCACTACGGTAGAGGAGGTGAAATCAACTCCCAGTCCAACGATTTGATCCGGATGGATACCGGCTTTTTTCACAGCCTCCGGAATCCCTGCCCTTAAAACATCCATATAATCCTTTGCATCTTGCAGTGCAAATGGATGTGGGATCGCTTTATCTGCTAGGGAAGACGTGATTGTACCACTTTTATATGGGACAACACGCATGCCGGCAACTTCACCGGTCTCTATATGAACGATAAGCACTCTTCCTGAAGCGGTGCCAAAGTCAATGCCGATTGCATACGTCATCTGCATTCTCTCCTTGAAAGCGTTTGAATTTCGATCTGTTTTCATGATAAACATAAATGAGCATAAAATCAAGCAAAATAAACATAATAATGCGTTCTCGAGTTGACATGAGCAAAAGAAAGCGTTATTATTAACTTAAATAAACATAAAAGAACATAAACGAGCATAAAATTTACAGCATGAGGAGGATTTCGATGCATGCAGATACAGAAACAAACATTACTTCAGCAGCATATCGATTGATCGAACCAGGTGTTTTCAAAAAGCAGACGATCGAACATGAAGTGAAAGAAAATGATGTGGTTGTTGAACCGTATATGGCTAGCGTCTGTCACGCGGATTTAAGATATTATACCGGCAATAGAAGAAAAGAGGCACTTGAAGCAAAATTACCAATGTCCCTCTTTCACGAAGCACTTGGCATTGTCAAAGAATCTTACCACCCCGACTTTAAGCAGGGGGATCGGGTTGTTGTTGTCCCGAGTATTCCAGGCTATGTCTTAAACAATCAATCGAAGAGCGATTGCTGTGATAATTGCAAGAATGACGGCTATGACAATTATTGTTTAAACGGAGTGTTTTTAGGAAGCGGTTATGATGGTGCTGGCCAAAGCAGGCTAGTTATTGGCGGGGAAAATGTCGTCCATGTGCCAGAAGATCTAGCGGATGATATCGCTATTTTGGCTGAATTATGTTCGGTTTCCTTATTCGCCATTAATCTAATTGAAGATTTAACAACGAAAACGTCAAATAAGGTAGCTGTTTTTGGAGATGGACCACTCGGGTATTTGACAGCTTCAGCACTTCATTTTATTTATCAAATACCAAAAGAAAACTTACTCGTTTTTGGAGCGATCCCAGAAAAGATAGCTCAATTTGACCGTTTTGCAACGACAGCATTAGTGCAGGAGTACGATTTTAATAGTGAAAAGGGCGTTAAAACGGTATTTGAATGTACAGGTGGAAAATTTAGTTCAAGTGCGATCAATCAAGCAATTGATTTGTTAGATGTACAAGGTAATCTGACGCTCATGGGCGTTACGGAAGATTTGGTACCAATGAACACAAGAGATATTCTCGAGAAGGGGATTCGTGTCCGCGGAAGCTCTAGAAGTACGGTAAAAGAATTTAAGCAGCTCATGGATGCATTTTTAAATGAAGATTATCAAAACGTACTAAGTAAGTTAATACCCAAAGAACATTTTGTCGTTCGCTCAACTAAAGATTTAACGGAAGCAATGGAAGCCGATGCAAAGGATAAAGGTTGGAAGAAAACATACCTTACATTTGATTGGAATCAAAAAGCATCATCATAAAGGAAGAGGGGGAAGGGAAAATGAATACGTCGGGCAATTTCTTGACAAAGATTGGTATTCCGCAAAAAATTGTTTGGGGATATCTGGGTATCCTCATTTTCATGATGGGGGACGGACTAGAGATTGGCTGGCTGAGTCCATGGCTAGTTGACCATGGATTTACAGTTCAGCAATCAAGTCTATTATTTACTGCCTATGGTGTAACCGTTGCCATCGGGGCATGGTTTAGTGGAGTACTTGCAGAAGCGCTTGGTGGGAAGCGTACCATGTTATTAGGATTTTTATTATATATTCTTGGAACTGTCGGTTTTATTAGCTTTGGTATTTCATCGATGAATTTATCCATCATGCTACCGACGTATGCGCTTCGAGGTTTTGGTTATCCGCTTTTTGCATATTCTTTCTTAGTGTGGATTTCCTACCGGGCAGATAAGGACCATCTCGGTTCTGCTGTTGGCTGGTTTTGGTTTGTATTTACAGGTGGACTAAACGTCCTTGGTGCTTATTATTCTGTTTGGGCGATTGAGCAGTTTGGACATGTGAACACGTTATGGACATCGCTTTTTTGGGTGACGCTTGGAGCAATTATCGCATTAATCATTAATAAAGATACACTGCCATCAAATAAAGGATCCTCCAAGGAAAAACTAAAAGAAATTGGTAAAGGGATCACCATTATGAAAGAAGAACCGAAAGTACTGTTAGGCGGCATTGTTCGAATAATTAATACAACAGCACAGTTTGCCTTCCCCGTTTTCTTGCCTGTCTATTTAGCACAGCATGGCATCCCAACAAGTCAATGGCTTGCTATCTGGGGAGCAATCTTTACAAGTAATATTTTATTTAACCTTGTTTTTGGAATCGTTGGGGATAAACTCGGCTGGAGAAATACCATTATGTGGTTTGGCGGAATAGGTTGTGGAATCACCACACTTGGACTCGCATATATTCCATTATGGACATCAGGAAATATTTATTTAGTCGGTGCCATTGGCATTGTTTGGGGTGCTTGTCTAGCTGCATATGTACCATTATCTGCATTGGTACCTTCACTTGTTTCAAAAGATAAAGGTGCGGCACTAGCTGTATTAAACTTAGGTGCTGGACTTCCAGTGTTTATCGGTCCTGTCATCGTTGGTTTATTTATCGGGATTATCGGTGATATTGGCGTAATTTGGGTGCTTGCAGGATTATATTTCTTAAGTACGGTTTTAACATACTTTATCAAGTTGCCAGAAGAAATGGCACCTGGAAATGGACATGTTTCAGAACCATCATAAGCAACTTAGAAAGGAAGCGGCGCATGCCGTTTCTTTTTTGGAATGAATACGATAGAATAATGATGAATCTAACATAAAGACGGTGATGTTGTGTTACCCGCAGAACGGAAACAAGAAATTTTAAGATATGTACAAGAAAAAAATGCAGCAACGATTAGGGATTTATCGACGCATTTTGATGTGCACGAAGCTACGATCAGACGGGATTTATCGGAACTGGAGAAGAGCAAAAAAATAAAGCGAACGCATGGCGGGGTTATTTTAAATGAAGAGGAAATTCATTCGGAACCGCATTTTGATATGAGGGAGGGCTCTTTTAGTGAGGAGAAGCAGAGAATTGGATTAAAGGCCGCATCCTTTATTGAGGATGGCGATACGATTATATTGGATTCCGGGACGACAACGACGAAAATAGCCGAGGCAATCAAAGACCGGGAAAATATTACGGTTATTACCAATGATATTCATATTGCGGCACTTCTCAGGCATTCACAGTTAAAGGTTATTGTTACAGGAGGAACGTTATTTCAGCAAAATTTTATTTTAAATGGGGAAATAACGAATCACACACTGGGTAACTTAAATGTAAAAAAAGCGTTTATTGCAACGCCCGCCCTGCATCATGAAAAAGGGTTGACGCATTTTGATGAGACATTAATATCTGCCAAAATAAGGATGGTTCGCGCAGCAAAGGAAATTTTTGTGGTGACCGATCATAGTAAAATGAGCAGGGTCTCTTTGTACACCTTTGCTAAAATGGAAGACATTGATTACATTATAACGGATTCGAAAATAAATAAACATATTGAAAAGAGATTAAAAGAAAGCTGTGATCTGATCATTGTGTGAGGGATTACGTAGAACGAAGGACCCCAAGTGCTGAGGTGATGCACTTGGGGTTTTTGGCTGGGTGAGATAAAATGATTTGCTTAAAACTACTGTTGGGGACAATTAGGAAAGCAAAAGATAATTTGCGAGAAATAGAGCAGATTTATCTGCCTGTGGTGACTGCGAATGAACCAGAACAGCGAGGAAGGTAATTGTGCATATTTATTTTAAATTTGCACAAACTATAGGTGCTTATGTTCTGTTCGTTAACAGCTAAAACAGCTAGAGGTGAAATTATGTGGATTACTTTACTACAAGTTGCTGCGCTTGTCCTTCCTTGGTTTTCGTTACCGTTTTTAAAAGGTAATGCAATTAAACGCTATCTGCCTGTGACCGTTTTTGCCACATTACTTGTATCCATTCTTTTCCAAATTGCGGATACATATGAATGGTGGACGATGCATCGATATATTCTTCCGTGGGGATACTTAGTTGAAATTAGTGTTGTTTATGGAATTTTCCCAGTTGGGACCCTCTGGATTTTTTATTTATCCTATCGCCGTTTATGGATTTACATCGTCACTAATTTGGCCGTAAATACTATTTTCACCTTTATTGGTATTCCTCTTATTTTAGAGGGATTAGGGATTGTGTCATTCGTGAATTTAGAGCATTGGCAATGGTTTCTGATCGCAATGATTCTTTCTTTCGTTATCTATGGGTATCAGATGTGGCAGGAGGGGATTTTTAAGGAGGAAAAGACGTAGGTTGATTCAAGCATGATATGATTCAAAAATTACCAAAGTATATATAGACCCATCCCAGCCCTCAGCTTTCACGATGAAGTGTCTGTAATGGGGGATGTGTTTTTGGGTAGGATTGTTCAAAAGAACCGAAGTAACATAACTTGGGTTCTTTATCATTGTGGGATCATCTATCATAGGGCCCCCGGAATTTTCTTTTGTGTAAATTAAAAATATCGTGCCATGGTATTGTTATTTTAGTAAAACCGCATACAAAGGCCACCTAATCGAAGCAGCGCAATGGCCATTATGTTATTATACATACGAGCGATGATAGAATTTCATATCTAGTCTAGCGAAGAGGGAGAGTTCATATGAGATTCGAAGATGATTTGGTTCTACTTCAATTAGAATCAAAAACAAAAGAAGAAGTGATATCGAAACTAGGTAATCAACTGCAAAAAAATGCTTATGTTACGGAAGACTTTGTGAAAAGTGTATTACAAAGAGAAGAACATTTCCCCACTGGACTTCCCGCATCTCCATATGGAGTCGCCATTCCCCATACGGACCCTAACAAGGTAATTCAGTCGCAGATCGCCTTTGCTTCTTTGAAAAATCCAGTAATATTTTACACAATGGGGCCTGTGCAATATAAAATAGAAGTTAAAATGGTATTTCTGCTTGCTTTGAAAAAGTCAAATGAGCAATTGAACATGCTTCAAAATTTGACAGGAGTGCTTCAGCATGAAAATATGGTAAAAAAGCTTGGGGACGCAAAAAATGTTGAACAATTCAAGCAAACAATCAAGCGGATGATTTAATGCAGGTGTAGCTAATGATAAACGCTGTTTAAGGGGGAGGATCATATGGGGGTCTTACAATGGTTTGTTGATCTTGGGGCAAGCGTCATGTTACCAATTATTATTTTTATTTTCGCGTTGGTATTGGGGGCTAAGCCCGGTAAAGCTTTCCGATCAGGCATAACAGTTGGAATTGGTTTTATTGGATTAAATTTGGTAATCGATTTATTGACAAATAGTTTGGGTCCAGCTTCGCAATCGATGGTAGAGAACTTTGGATTTCAACTAAATACCATTGATGTGGGATGGCCTGCAGCTGCTGCTATTTCTTATGGAACTGCACTTGGAAGTTTGACAATACCAATTGGCATCGTAGTGAATATTATTTTATTAACATTCGGTCTCACAAGAACGCTAAATGTTGATATATGGAATTATTGGCATTGTGCTTTTACCGGATCTTTAGTTTACGCTTTAACAGGTGACTTTGCATTAGGTTTATTTACGATTACAGTGCATTTACTTTTCATATTTTTCCTGGGCGATATCATAGCAAGACATGTTGAAAAATTTTATGGATATAAAAATATTACTTTTCCCCATGGAGGTTCTGCACCATCTTTTTTAGTTGCTTTGCCATTTAATTGGCTTTTTGACCGAATTCCTGGTTTCAATAAGCTGAAAGCAAACCCAGCATCTATTCAAAAAAGAATGGGAATTTTCGGTGATTCAACAGTGATGGGTGTCTTCATTGGGATTGTTATTGGGATATTAGCCGGTTATCACGTATCAGAAGTGATGCAACTATCCATACAGACCGGTGCTGTCATGCTGCTTATGCCTAAAATGGTTGCTTTGTTAATGGAAGGATTATCACCTGTTTCAGAAGCAGCAGGGGATTTTGTTAAAAAACGTTTTTCGGGAAGGGACTTATACATAGGGATGGATAGTGCATTATCTGTTGGACATCCTGCGGTATTATCTGCATCCTTGATCATTGTACCAATTACTTTATTTTTGGCAGTACTCCTGCCTGGAAATACAGTATTGCCTTTTGGAGATCTGGCTACCATTCCATTTTTAATCTGTTTAATGGTACCGGTATTTAGAGGAAACATTGTAAGGACGGTTATTGCTGGTTCATTCTATATTGCCATTGGTTTATATATAGCATCATGGGCAGCTCCATTGATTACGGATGCGGCCATAGCAGCAAATTTTGATATGGGATCAAATTCAAGTATTTCCGCATTGGTTGATGGGGCAGTATGGACTACTTTTATCTTTGTATGGCTGCCAAAAGTGATAAGTTGGTTCGGTATAGGGCTTTTTGGTCTATTGATCCTATTCGGTTTGGTATACGTGAATAAAATAAAGCCAAAGAAAGAAGTGGAAATGTAGGTAGGGAGATGACTTTGGAACATGTACTTGAAAAGGGGGAAAACGGAATGAAAAAGTTATTAATTATGTGTGGAACTGGAGTTGCTACATCCACTGTACTGATGGGGAAAATAAAAGATTGGCTGAAAGAAAATAAGTTGGAAAGCGAAGTGTCGTTGCATCAATCAAAAATAAGCGATGAATTAAACAGGATCGATGACTATGATGCTGTTATATCCACAACATTGGTGCCCGATAGTATAAAAGAAAAAGTGATAGATGGAGTTCCTTTGTTAACAGGAGTTGGCACGGAAGAAATGTATACACGATTAAAAGATCAATTAACCAGTGAATAACTGACTAAATTTCCACGCTTTTTTAAAGTGTGGAAATTTATTTTTTAGTGAAAAGCATCGTCTTTTACTTTTGCTGTTGCGCGAGTAGGCTCGGTTGTTGCGCGAGTGGGATGCTTTGTCGCTCGAGTT
>NZ_JFBD01000076.1 GCF_000709085.1 Virgibacillus alimentarius
TCGTGCCATCAGAAGGCCTCCTCCCATAAATTAAAGGATTTTATCCTTTTATTACTTATATACCACTTTTAACAACCTTTATAGCATCACTTTCTGAAACTTTTATGAAAAATAATGACATCTCCCTTTATGACGATTGTCAACTACTAAGATTATTCCCTTTTTATCCTAAAATATTCAAATATAACCTTATTTTGTTCATAAAGATTTAATGGATTGTTTTTTTGTTATACTTTGGGTCCTCAATGCTATTTTACAAGATACCTGTCAATATAACTAGATATAAATATCCACTTTAGTAATATTTACATTAAAATCAAGGAGTCGTTCATGACTGATTTAAAGGCAATTGGTAACAATAAGAATGGAGGTGTTTATGGTGACGGAAAAAAATAATGAACAAGATTACCAAAAAAGCTCGATATCTGTTTTAGGAAAAGCCTTGATAAATGGATTTTTCGGCGGAATATTTTGGAGTATCATTGGGGTAGTGATGTATTATTTTAATTTTGCTGAGATCGCTCCAAAGACTTTTTTATTACGTTCATGGACTAAGGCTCAGTGGACAACTGGTTGGTTAGGTGAGGTTGTATCCATATTTATGGTAGGTGTTCTTTCCATTTTGGTCGCTGTCATATACTACGGGTTATTTAAAAAGATTAATTCCATGTGGATCGGTGTTGTTTATGGATTAATCGTTTGGGGAATCGTCTTTTATATATTGGAGCCCATATTTTCAACAGTTCCCGAGCTCACTGAATTTAACCAAGATACAATTGTATCTACAATCTGCTTATTTATATTATATGGATTATTTATTGGTTATTCCATCTCCTTTGATTATTACGAAATGTTGATTCGGCTACAACAAAAAAAGAAAACGTAAGAGAGAAGCTATATTTTTCTGTCAACATTACCAATTTATGATAAACTGATAACTACTGTTGGTTCTGATTCATAAACAAAGAGGAATGATAAATATGAAGAAGCTTTTATTACTAAATGGACCAAATATAAATATGCTTGGTATGCGCGAAAAAGATGTTTATGGAGAATTTTCTTTAAAAGACATCGAAAATGAACTAAAAGAACTTCTAAACGACTATTATTACGAACTGGACTGTTTTCAATCCAATCATGAAGGAGATTTAATTGACTGTATCCATAAAGCTAATGGTAAATATGAAGGGATTATTTTTAACCCAGCTGCATACACACATACAAGTATTGCTCTCCACGATGCAATCAAAGCAATTAAGACTCCTGTTATTGAAGTCCATATTTCTAACATTTACAATCGAGAGGAGTTTCGCCGTACTTCAATGCTCGCCCCTGCCTGTATTGGCCAAATTTCAGGTATGGGGATAAATAGTTATCGGCTTGCAGCATTAGCTTTTATACATGATACTAAGTAATTGGTACATAAATAATTAGATAGAAGGAGATGAAAAAGATTGGGGAAACTAACAAAATTAAGAAATTTATTAGAAGAAAACCAGCTAGATGCTATGATAATAACAAGTCCAATTAACAGAAGGTACATAACGGGATTTACCGGGACCGCAGGCGTTGCTATTGTCAGTAAAAATGACAGCAGATTCATCACAGATTTTCGTTACATAGAACAAGCATCGGAACAAGCTTCTAGCTTTACCATCGTAGAACATAAGAAAGCGATCGAACATGAAATTAAAAATCAACTACAAGAGTTAAAAGTAACAAAGGTCGGTTTTGAAAAAGAAAACCTTACGTATTCGAAATACGAACGCTTTAAAAAACTATTCGATGTTGATTTAGTACCTGTTAGTGGCATTGTTGAGCAAATTCGTTTAATTAAAACGAAAGACGAACTTGCAATCTTAAAAAAAGCAGCTGAAATAGCTGATGCAGCATTTGATCATATTCAAAGCTATATTAAACCAGGGGCAAAAGAAATAGATATTTCCAATGAATTAGAATTTTTCATGCGTAAGCAAGGTGCAACCTCATCAAGTTTTGATATTATAGTTGCTTCCGGTGAAAGATCTGCGTTGCCGCATGGTGTAGCTTCTTCTAAAGAAATTCAACACGGGGAGCTAGTAACCCTGGATTATGGTGCATTATACCAGGGCTATTGTTCAGATATGACAAGAACAATAGCAGTTGGAGATATTAACAGTGAATTAAGAACGATCTATGAAACTGTATTAGAGGCACAATTAAGAGGTGTTCAAGGAATTAAACCTGGAATGACTGGGATAGAAGCAGATGCTTTAACAAGGAATTATATTTCTAAAAAGGGATATGGCGAAAACTTTGGACATTCAACCGGACATGGGATAGGGCTGGAAGTACACGAAGGACCCGCCTTATCCAAACGTTCAGATGTAAAATTATCTCCAGGAATGGTTGTTACTGTTGAACCCGGCATATATGTTCCAGGGGTTGGAGGATGTAGAATAGAAGACGACCTTATTATTACAGAAACAGGTAATGAACGTTTAACCTATGCACCTAAAGATTTAATACAATTATAATTGAAACAGGAGGAACATAAATATGATTTCAGTAAACGATTTTAAAACTGGATTAACAATTGAAGTAGATAACAGTATTTGGCAAGTAATGGAATTCCAACATGTAAAACCTGGAAAAGGGGCTGCATTTGTTCGTTCAAAACTTCGTAATTTAAGAAATGGAAATATTCAAGAGAAAACATTCCGTGCAGGTGAGAAAGTAAACCGAGCCCATATTGAAAATAGAAAAATGCAATATTTATATGCTTCTGGCGATGTTCATGCATTTATGGATACAAATACGTATGAACAAATTGAAATGCAAACAAGCCAATTGGAGCGGGAACTAAATTTTATTAAAGAAAATATGGAAGTAACAGTTATGACATATGAAGGTGAAGTAATTGGTATTGATTTACCAAATAATGTGGAATTAGAAGTCATCGAAACAGAACCAGGTATAAAAGGGGACACAGCAAGCGGTGGCTCAAAACCTGCTAAATTAGAAACCGGACTTACAGTCCAAGTACCTTTTTTTATCAACCAGGGAGATGTGCTGGTTATCAATACATCTGATGGCAAATACGCATCACGCGCATAGTTTTATTTTAATTCATATAGAGCAATTCATTATCAGAGTAGTCCATGATGGACTGCTCTTTTTTTATCTCTAAAGGAAGAAGGCCGGTAAAGGCGAGGTTTTTCAGTTTAAATATCTCTACTATTTGTTGTCATAATACCTCTTCTTAAACATAGATTTATTATAAAGGTACTACTAAAAAGTGAGGATTTGCTATGGATGAGATATTGCGACTATTCCCCGAAAAAATGAAACAAGCTGTCCAAACAAAAATTGCAGATAAATGGCCGTTGTTGCAGGAAATTCGGGTGAGGCTTTATCAACCGATAGAGCTCATCTTTGATAAAAACAAAATTGAATGGATTCATTTTACCAAACCGGCTAAAAATGATTTTATTTTTGTTTTAAATCAATTAAGTTCATTTTCCCTCTACCGGATGGAAGATGAACTCCGGGAAGGTTATATTACGATTGAAGGGGGGCATCGCATAGGTCTGGCTGGAAAAGTAAACACATTGGGCGGTTCGGTAAAGGCCATTCAGCACATTACCTTTCTAAATATTCGTATTGCAAAAGAAAAAAAGGGAATAGCATTGCCAATCCTTCCATATATCTATCATGCAGACTATTTAAGTACGCTTTTTATCGGTCCGCCGCAAACAGGAAAAACAACATTCATTAGAGATGTTACGCGCTTAATCGCAACTGGGTGGAAGAATATATCTGCAAAAAAGGTTGGCGTCATTGATGAAAGATCTGAGATAGGTGCTTCAATTAACGGAGTTCCACAGCATAATTTGGGATTTCGTACGGATGTTATGGATGCTTGTCCTAAGGCGGAAGGTATGATGATGATGATCCGTTCTATGTCCCCTGATATTCTTGTGGTAGATGAAATTGGTAGCAGTCAAGATGTCCAAGCATTAATGGAAGCTGTAAATGCAGGGGTAACTGTTATTTGTACGATACATGGTCAAAGCATGGAAGAACTTAAAAAGCGACCATCATTACAACCAATATTTGATCAAAATATCTTTCAGCGCTTTATTGTCTTAAAAAAACACGTTAATCCCGGGCATATTCAGCAGATTTATAACCAGAGAGAAGTAAACATTTTACAGAAATCGAGGTGCCTGCAAGGTGAAATGGATTGGAGCACTTCTTTTCATAGGTACAACAACATGGATAGGCTTTGAATGGAGTAATAAACTAAACAACCGGCCAAAACATATCAGACAGCTTAAAAATGCTTTACAAATATTAGAGGCAGAAATTTTGTATAGTCAATTGCCATTACAGGAGGCTTTTACAACAATAGCGAAGCAAATTCCACAACCGACCAAATCTTTTTTTCATACGCTGGGGTTAAGTATGGGAAAGCAAAATCCAGACTTGTACAGTCTTTGGGAGGAGCAAGTGGATCATTTGATGCATCTATCATGTTTAAGCAGAAACGAGCAAGAAATTCTAAAACAATTTGGCAGAACATTAGGTCAGCATGACTTTGATCAACAACAAAAACACATACAGTTAACCGTTAGTCATCTTGACCGTGAATTGGAGGACGCTAGAGATAACCAAACAAGATATAGCAAAATGGCTAAAAGTCTAGGCATTTTATGCGGGATATTTATCGTGTTATTGCTTATTTAGTAGGAAAGGGGTATATCCATGCTTACCGATGCTTCCATTTTATTTCAAATTGCTGGAATAGGCATAATAGTGGCATTAATCCATACTGTATTAAAACAAATGGGAAAGGAAGAAATAGCCCAATTCGCTACGCTTGTAGGATTTATTATCGTTCTCGTTATTGTAATTAATGGCCTTTCAGATCTGTTTCAGCAGATTAAATCAGTATTCCTTTTTCAGGGGTAACGTTACATGGATATATTACAAATTGTCGTGTTGGGGATCGTTGCGAGCATTCTGTATATCATTTTAAAAGATATAAATACTTCTTTCGCATTTTTTATTATTATCATTACTGGAATTGTTATATTTCTAGTAATTATTAAACAAATTGGATCTATTTTTCAATTAATCGAATCGCTGGGAGAAAAAGCGAATATTGATGGAATGTATTTGGAAACGATTTTAAAAATTATCGGAATTGCTTATATCGCAGAACTCGGAGCAAATATAACGAAAGATGCGGGATTGAATTCCATCGCAGCAAAAATTGAGCTGGCAGGGAAAATTTTTATTTTATTGCTTTCTATACCTATTATAACTGCTGTTATAGAAGCAATCTTAAGTTTTTTACCACCTACCTAATCGGCGGTTCGAAAGGAGTAATTAACGTGGATGAAACAATATAAACTACGAATTGCGTTTACACTCGCTGTTTTGATGCTGCTATGTGGACAACCCGTTTTCGCTTCCGATACATCCGATACAGTCAATAAAAAAGATCAAACTAAGATTGAAGATGCTATGTTAGATGAAATATCACTGGATGGTATTCAAGAATATTGGAATGAATTGGTTACCGAATATGGTGGCTATATACCGGAACTAGAGAAAACAAGCATTTACGAATTTATTAAAAACAATGGATCATTCTCTTTAAAAAGCACTCTGATCGGTTTTGTGAAATATTTGTTTTATGAGCTGCTGCTAAATGGTAAATTGTTAGGATTACTCTTATTACTCACACTGTTTTCCATTGTTTTACAAACAGTGCAAACAGCATTTGAACATAGTGCAGTTAGTAAAATTGCTTATTTTGTTGTTTATATCGTTCTTATCTATATTGCTTTAAATAGCTTCTATTTAGCTTTTTCATATGCAAAAGACTCTATTGATGCAATGAGTAGTTTTATGATTGCTATGCTTCCCTTGATACTTGGTTTAATGGCAAGCTTTGGCAATATGATAACCGTATCTTTTTTTTCATCCGGTTGTTATTTTTTTAATAAACTTAAGCGGTATATTAGTATCCAAATTCATTTTACCATTAATATTTTTTGCAGCATTATTATTGATTGTAAGTAGCCTAAATGAAAACTATAAAGTAACACATTTAGCCAATTTATTTAAAAATATTAGCCTTGGTGTACTTGGAGCCTTTCTAACTGTTTTTTTAGGAGTAATGTCTGTTCAGGGGACTGCTAGTGCAATCCAAGATGGAGTGGCGATGAAAACCACAAAATTTATTACAGGAAACTTTATTCCTATTGTAGGGCGAACTTTTACAGATGCAGCGGATACGATTCTAAGTGCTTCTTTATTATTAAAAAACGCTATTGGTATTGTTGGAGTAATCATTATCGTTTTTCTAGCATTATTTCCGGCATTAAAAATTTTCGCAATCGCCCTTACTTATAAAATAGCCGCTGCAGTTCTGCAACCGATTGGTGATGGTCCAGTTATTACAACTTTAAATACAATTAGTAAATATATTGTATATATTTTAGCCTGCTTATTAGCAGTAACATTAATGTTTTTTTTAGCAGTCGTCATTATTGTTATAGCCGGTAATGTAACGCTACTTCTTAGGTAGGATGATAGAAATGGACGTTATTACACAATGGGTAACACAAATTATTGTATTTATACTGTTAGCAACAATCATCGACCTGATTATTCCTGCTACTTCCATGAAGAAATATATCAAATTAGTAGTTGGATTGATTCTAATTTTAATTTTTTTAAAACCAGTCTTTTATTTATTTAATATAAATATTCATCAATCACTAGAAACAGCGTACTCACAGCTTTACGAGGAAGAAATGGAAAATCAGGATATAGAAAATCAGATAAAAATGCAAAAAAATGAAATACAAGCCTCTCAAGATGCATATATTTTAGAAGAAATGACTGTCCAATTGAAAAATCTAGCAAAAGATCCTTTGCGAGAGATACACCAGGCTGAAATTACAGACATACAATTTGAGTTTTCCAAAAAGGAAAAAGTTTCTTATGAGGATCTGGAAAAAGTCATTGTTTATCTACAAGAGTTAAAAAATGGGGAGGGAGAAGTGAATACAGTTGAAAATATCCAAATTAATACCGAAGAACCGCTAGAAGATGAAAAAGATGAACAAATGATTGAAGAAATGGAAGCTTTACTACGAGACACTTGGGATCTAAATAATAAAAAACTCAAGATCATCTGGGAGGGAGGAACATCTTGAAAGATAAATTTAAAAAATTGTTTCAAACAGAAAATGGTGAAATAAAATTTAAAAAGCCATCTAAAAAAACTGGTTACCTTATCGTAATTGCCTTAACAGGACTATTACTCCTTATCCTTGGAAATGCTTTTTCATCACCTTCAAAAGAAACGACAGTAAACAATAATCATGTAAATAACAACACCAACCAACCAGCAAAAGAAACCATTTCAGAGAAAAAATCTTCAACAACATCAAATGTAAGCGAATTAGAGACAAGCTATGAAAAGGACCTAACTGAAATGTTAGAAAAAATTCAAGGTGTCTCAGATGTAGAAGTGATGGTAAATCTTGATTCAACGAATGTTAAGGTCTATGAAAAAAATTTAATTTCGGGTCAGCAGACTACAGATGAATCCGATAAAAACGGCGGAACACGAAAGGTGGAGGATAGTACAGAAGAAAAAGAGGTTGTATTAGTAAGACAAGGTGATAAAGAGGTCCCACTACTTACCCAAACAAAAAAACCAGAAGTACGAGGGGTATTTGTTGTAGCAAAAGGAGTTGATCATGCAACAGTTAAGAAGTGGATGGTAGAGGCGACAGCAAGAGTACTTGATGTGCCTACTCATAGGGTTTCTATAATGCCAAAAAATTAAGGGGGATAATATAATGTTAAAAAAACAAACGGTGTGGCTGTTGACAATGCTTAGTTTAATGATTGTTCTGAGTGTCTACTATATGACTTCCGATACCGAAGATTTAGCTTATATTGATAATGGTTCAAATGAGTCAGAGGAAGCTACAACAACTGATCCAGCACAAAATAAAGAAGATGCAGAGATTAATGATATAAATAACTTGAACGAAGATGAATTGTTTACAACCATTCGAATGGAATTACAAGATAAAAGAAGCATGCAAAAAGATCGCCTAAAAGAAATAGTAGCTTCAAACAATGCTAGTACCGATGAAAAGAATGAAGCATTAAACGAAATGGAGACAATGGATGAATTAGCATCAAAAGAAAATATTTTACAAAATTCAATTCTATCTTCCACAGAAAAATATGAAGATGTACTAGTTCGTTCTGATGAGGACAAAGTACACGTACATGTGAAAGTTGATAAATTATCGAAACAGGAAGTAGTAAACATTATGCAGATGGCAAAAGATGAATTTGGTGAAGTAACAGTAGATGTTAATTTTCAACCAACTGAAGGATAAAAACATACATGGATACAATAAACCAGGCGTACGAATACGTCTGGTTCATTTGTGTGCGAGAAACCATTCGTATTAATATGATAACATTGATATAATGATTAAAAAGAAGAATATATGGATAAAACACATATAAATGATTGTTTTATTTTTATGTTGCCGTTTTATGATAAATTATCGTAAAATAGATAAAGGTATTAACGATACCCAATAATAATTTTTGTCTAAGCTGAAGGGTGGCTATTTATAATGTTAAATATGGATGAGATACGTGAAATAATAAAATTAATTGACCAATCATCTATCGATGAATTTACTTATGAAACAAGTGGTGCAACCATTTCAATGAAGAAAAATGAAAATACTGTGTCCCAAACTCCTGAAAAAGAAGTACATAAGAAAGTCCAATCAGCTGATACACCTTCACTAGTTGATATCAAGCCGGAAATACAGGAAGAACCCAAAGAGGAGCAAACGGAAATCAAGATAGACTATGATTATGAAATTGTTTCACCAATGGTCGGCACACTTTATAGTGCCCCGTCCCCTGAAAGGGAAGCTTATGTAACAGTTGGTAGCAAAGTAGAAAAAGATTCAATTGTTTGCATTGTAGAAGCAATGAAATTATTTAATGAAATTGAAGCAGAAGTTAAAGGTGAAATCGTTGAAATATTAGTGGAAGATGGCGAATTAGTAGAATATGGTCAACCACTATTTAGAGTAAAGACTAAATAAGGGGGACAAATTCCTTGATTAAAAAACTGTTAATTGCAAATAGAGGAGAAATAGCGGTACGAATTATCCGTGCTTGCAAAGAAATGAACATTGATACAGTGGCCGTATACTCCGAAGCAGACAAAGAATCATTACATGTTCAATTGGCAGATGAAGCTTACTGCATTGGGCCAACTTTAAGTAAAGACAGCTATCTTAATTTCACTAATATTATGAGTGTCGCTACTTTAACAGAGGTTGATGCTATTCATCCTGGGTATGGATTTTTAGCTGAAAATGCTGACTTTGCTGAAATTTGCAGAGCATGCAATGTTGCTTTTGTAGGACCTACACCAGATGCAATTCAAAAAATGGGTATTAAAGACGTTGCCAGAGATACGATGAAAAAGGCAAATGTCCCCATCGTTCCAGGTTCGGATGGAATTATTCAAAATGAAAAAGAAGCAATGGAAATTGCAAATAATATAGGCTATCCAGTGATTATAAAAGCTACAGCTGGAGGTGGCGGAAAAGGAATTCGTGTAGCAAAGACCGAGGAGGAACTTATTAAAGGAATTCAAGTAACGCAAAAAGAAGCGGAGACTGCTTTTGGAAACGCAGGCGTTTATATAGAGAAGTTTATTGAAGATTTTCGACACGTTGAAATTCAAGTGCTAGCTGATCAGCACGGCAACGTTATTCACTTAGGCGAAAGAGATTGTACCATACAGAGAAGGTTACAAAAGCTTATTGAAGAAACACCTTCACCTGCAATTACACAAAAAATTAGAAAGCGTATGGGGGAAGCGGCAGTAAAAGCAGCTAAAGCCGTCAATTATGTAGGCGCTGGGACAATTGAGTTCATTTTTGATAGGACTACCAATGAATTTTATTTCATGGAAATGAATACACGAATCCAAGTGGAGCACCCTGTCACTGAAATGGTAACAGGCATAGATCTCGTAAAAGAACAAATTAACATTGCAAACAATGAAAAATTAAAACTGACACAAGCAGATGTAACTTTTGATGGTTGGGCAATGGAATGTAGAATTAATGCTGAAAACCCTTTTAAAAAGTTTATGCCTTCACCAGGGGAAATAGAAATGTATTTATCGCCAGGTGGCTTAGGGATAAGAGTCGATTCTGCTGCATATCCTGGTTATAAGATCCCGCCATATTATGATTCAATGGTGGCCAAATTAATTACGTATGGTTCTGATAGGGAAGAGGCCATTAAGAAAATGAAACGTGCATTAGATGAATTCATCGTTGAAGGTGTTCATACAACAATACCATTCCATCGTTTAATCATGGATAATGAAGTTTTTTATGAAGGAGATTTTAATACAAATTTCCTTCAGGAAAATCCAATTTTAGAAACTATAAAGGAGTGATTGAATGACTGATCAAAGCTCTCTGAATGTAAGTGATGATACTGGATTAGGAAACGTGGAAATTGCCCCCGAGGTCATCGAGGTCATCACAGGTATTGCTGCTTCTGAAGTGGAAGGTGTTTCTTCTATGCGCGGGAACTTTGCTACTGGAGTTGTGGAGCGATTTGGGAAGAAGTCGCATACGAAGGGAGTAAAAGTAGAATTAACGGAAAGCGGCATCTTAATCGATTTATATGTTGTTTTGAACTTTGGTGTGTCAATTCCTGAAGTCGCACAAAAATTGCAAACAAATATTAGGCAAACATTAAAAAATATGACTGCGCTGGAAATTGCGGAAATAAATGTTCATGTAGTAGGAATTCAAATGGAGGATACAGAAAATACTGAGGTATAAGATTTAAGGTCAAAAGAAAAGTATTCTTTTGACCTTCTATTATAACTTTAGTATCCGTTAAATTTACGCTTTAAGATTGTAAATAACGAACCTAGAAATGAACTTTTAATCATGTTATTATTTGTATAAGATAATGTATAGAAATAGGATGTTTAAATCACCCAAATGATCAAATAGTATATCTTTTTAGTTCGTAGAGCAATAAAAAGCCTTTACAAAGATAACTATTTCCACGTCCTTAAAAAAGTATTTTTGAGGACGTTTCTTGTTTAAATTTGTACATAATATAAAAAGTCATATTGAGCGTCTATCATTTGGTATGATTCATCATCAATTAAAAGGAGTAATTAGATGAACCGGCATAAAGCAAGGGAAAAGGCTCTTCAGATCCTCTTTCAACTAGATATAAACGAACTTGATCCGATAAAAGCCATGGAAGATATTGCGGAAACTACAGCGATTGATTCTTTTTTGGAAACGGTTGTGAAAGGTGTTTCAACATATAAACAAGAACTTGATGACACAATTAATACAACCCTTGAAAACTGGTCAATAGATCGAATTGCTTCCGTGGAAAAAACAATTTTACGTATTGCTACATACGAAATAAAATACTTAGAGGATATACCGGTAGGTGTCTCGATCAATGAAGCAATTGAATTAGCAAATAGTTATGGAGATGAAAAATCAGGTAAATTTGTTAATGGTGTTTTATCAAAAATTATTTCTTAACAAAGGGAGATGGGGTAACGATGGTAGCTGAAATCATAAACGGCAAAGAATTATCATCCGAGTTGAAATTAAACATGAAGGAAAAAGTGTCTGACTTGAAAAAAAACAAGATTGTACCGCATTTAACGGTTATATTAGTAGGAGATAATCCAGCTTCAAAATCCTATGTTAATGGAAAGAAAAAAGCATGTGCAGAAACAGGAATTTCATCAGACATAATAGAAATGGCTGATTCTATTTCAGAGGAGAAGCTTCTTTCAACAATCAATAAGCTAAATCAGGATCAGTCTGTTCATGGTATATTAGTTCAACTGCCACTTCCAGATCATATCAACGAACAACATATTATTGAAGCAATTGACCCTAAAAAAGATGTGGATGGCTTTCATCCCGTTAATATCGGCAAAATGATGACTGGAGCAGATACCTTTTTGTCTTGTACTCCGTTTGGCATTGTAACAATGCTAAAATCAAAAGATATTCACATATCTGGTCAACATGTAGTTATTATTGGCAGAAGTAATATTGTAGGTAAACCAGTAGGTCAATTATTATTAAATGAAAATGCTACTGTTACATATTGCCATTCAAAAACAGAGGATTTAAGATCATTTACCACTAATGCTGATATACTAATTGTGGCAATAGGTAAAGCGAATGTACTTACAGAAGAGTATTTAAAGCCTGGCGCTGTTGTTATTGATGTTGGTATTAACCGACTCGACAATGGAAGATTAACTGGTGATGTAGACTTTGAAAACGTTAAAAACAAGGCATCATTTATTACGCCTGTCCCTAAAGGTGTAGGGCCTATGACAATTACCATGTTGCTCCAAAATACCATTAAAGCTGCAGAAGGTCTGGAAAAACAGTGAAGGACAATTATTTAACAGTAACTGCATTAACAAAATATATTAAACGCAAAATTGATACAGATGTGCATTTAAGAAATATTTGGCTAAAAGGAGAAATATCTAATTTCAAGCTGCATAGTCGCGGTCATATGTACTTAACCATAAAGGATGATCAAACACGCATACAGGCTGTGATGTTTGCTGGAAAAAACCGTTTCTTAAAATTTAAACCTGAAGATGGAATGAATGTGCTGATTAGGGGAGAAATTAGCGTTTTTGAGCCTTTTGGCCAGTATCAAATTTATATTCAGCAGATGGAACCTGATGGTATCGGGGCATTGGCTATCGCATTTGAACAACTAAAAGAAAAACTTCAAAAACAAGGTTATTTTGATAAAAACATCAAAAAGCCGATACCTATGTTTCCTAAACATATAGGTATTATAACTTCTCCTACTGGTGCAGCAGTACGTGATGTGATTTCGACATTAAAAAGAAGATTTCCAATTATAAAACATACGATCATACCCGTTCTTGTCCAAGGACAGCATTCAGCAATGTCGATAAAAAAAGCAATCGAATTAGCAAACGACAAAAATTTATTTGATGTTCTAATAATAGGAAGAGGCGGAGGATCTATCGAAGAATTATGGAGCTTTAACGAAGAAATAGTCGCTGATGCCATCTTTCATTCAAAGATACCAATTATTTCTGCCGTAGGACACGAAACTGATGTTACCATCAGTGATTATGTAGCAGATTTGAGAGCGCCAACCCCTACAGGTGCAGCCGAACTTGCTGTACCTTCACATATTGAAATAAAAGAGAAAATTTCTAATATGAAACAATCGGCCATTAGCACAATGAGTAACATCATCAAAAATCGGGAACAACATTTAAAACGAATTGGTCAATCCTATGCTTTTCGTTATCCAGAGCAACTTTTAAAGCAAAAAGAACAAGAGTTGGACAAGCAGATTGACAGACTTGAAAAGTTTCGAACGCTCTATACGAACCGCAAGCATGAGAGGCTCATGAATGCAAATATTCGTTTAATCAATCAGCATCCCAAAAAGCAAATAAAGCAGGGAACAAAAGAATTAAAGCAATTAGTGAAACAAAAAAATAATTATATGCTGCAAATTTTTGAAAAGAATTCAAAAAACCTAGCAACCGTAATAGAAAAACTCACTCTGCTCAATCCTTTAGAAGTAATGAAACGGGGATTTGCAATTCCTTATACGATCGATGGCCACATCATTAACTCAAGTCATCAAGTTCAAATGAATGATAAAATGAAAATTAAATTAAGCGATGGATTAGTCAAGTGCAATGTAACTAGTGTAGAGGGGGATAATGATGGATACCATGAATGAAGTTTCTTTTGAAGAAGCGATGGAAGAACTGGAAAAAATAGTGGCAAAATTAGAGGAAGGGGATGTTCCCCTAGAAAAAGCTATTGTCTATTATCAAGAGGGGATGAAACTTTCCAAATTATGTAATGATAAATTAAGTAATGTGCAAGAAAAAATGACAAAAATCATGAATGAACAAGGGGAAATTGAACCTTTTGACCTACAGGAGGAAGAATAAATTGCATGAACACCTTGAAGCATATATTACGAAAAATAAATTAAAATTCCAAGAAGAAATGAGTAAACATTTACGTCAATTGGATATTCCTCCAAGACTAAAGGAATCCATGGTCTATTCAGCCGAGGCAGGCGGAAAAATGCTTCGGCCAATTTTATTGGCAGCAAGTTACGAAATGTTTAGTAAGGATATTAACAAAATTCTATCTATTGGCGTTGCTCTTGAAATGATTCATACATATTCTCTCATACACGATGATTTACCTTCGATGGACAATGACGATTATCGAAGAGGTAAACTCACAAATCATAAAGTATTCGATGAAGCGACCGCAATATTAGCCGGTGATGCTTTATTAACGTACAGCTTCGAGATAATCTCAACGGACCCATATTTAACGGATAAACAAAAAATTGAAATTATAAAATTGCTCTCTAGCTCCAGCGGTGCGAAAGGGATGGTTGGTGGACAAATTTTAGATTTAGAAGCGGAAAATCATCCTGTTGAGCTTCATGAATTGGAAAAAATCCACACAATGAAAACTGGAGAACTGCTAAAATTTGCAATATATAGTGGTGCATATCTTGGCAATGCAACAAATGAACAATTAAATCACCTAAGAGAATTCGCATACTACTTAGGTTTAATATTCCAAGTTCAGGATGATATCTTAGACGTGACTGGAGATGTCAATAAAATAGGAAAACCCTTAGGTAGTGATCAAAGTAATCAAAAAAGTACATTTCCTAATCTATTAGGTGCAGAAGGTGCGTTAGAATACAAAAATCAGTATGTACAAAAAGCAAAAAATGCATTACAAAAAGTTAATGCGGAAAATTCCTATTTATTTGCATTAACAGATTACTTTAGTCAAAGAGACCACTAACAAGAACGAATAGGTAAAGATTTTCGACAAGTTTTATAGAAAATTCATTTGATATATGTTATAATTAATTACGTTATAGGGTGGTGCAGTATTCTAGTCAACCCTCCGTTCCTGAAGGCGGGCCTAAAAATCCGCCAAAGGGCACATCGATGAAGTTCCTTGTGTTGGCCTGAGGCGCCCAGCCTTGGGTCAATGCTGGGAGTTAAGGTTTTCGGGCGATCCACAAAGGCATGTGGGCGTAGACCCGATTTCCGCGGAGGCCCATCTTTGTAGTGATAACTAAGCCTAGGAATCATTATGAAATGGGGTATGAACCTGTAAAATAAGGTAAGGGACGCCTTGTTTGCAGCGTAGCCTGCCTTGAGTGGTACTGAGAGGATTAGTGTCATAAACATTTATCCGGCAGGCCACCGGTTGAATGTTTGATTTTCCGCTATGAAATCAGTACTGCAAAAGAGGCTAGGGAGCGGTTAAAGGTTGTTGAGGAAAACTCCTAGACTGTTCGAAACAGACATTTAAAAGGGATTATAGTGTGGACTAAGTGGTAATCCAGTCTAGTTTTTGGTGACAAAACTAAAATGGATTTAAAGGGGAACCGCCTTTATGGCAACATAGGGTATCCATTTGGGAAAACCTACTGGACCTAAGCCACAGTTTTTACCTTTTAAATGCCCACCCTCGCCTTACATAAAAATACATATCATGAATTATTCATAACTAGAAAATGTGAATACACCTAATAATTTTCAAGAAAAACATACGAGGGTAAATTATGAATTCAAAAATAAAACGTTCCATAAAATTTAGTTTCACTATTGCCGTTATCACTTTTGTGCTAGCGGCTATTTTTTCAATTATATCATCTTCTTTACTTAATGAAGTAGTTTGGATTATTGGTTTAATAATCGTGTTTATCATCGTATTTATAGGTATTGTTTTTGATATGCTAGGAATAGCAGCTACTTCGGCAAGTGAAGCTCCATTGCATGCAATGGCTGCAGAAAAGGTTAAAGGGTCGAAAGAAGGCATTATTATCATAAGAAACGCAGATAGATTTGCAAGTTTTTGTAATGATGTGATTGGTGATATATCTGGAATTATAAGTGGAACAGCATCAGCAATAGTTGTACTGCAAATTGCCAACCTATTTGAAAAAGGAGAAGGATCTTTTCTCCAAATAGCCCTAAATGTTTTCATAACAAGTTTAGTTGCAGCACTTACAGTTGGCGGAAAAGCATTAGGCAAATTTTTTGCAGTTAATGCATCTACGGACATTATTATTATAACCGGAAAAATAATTTCTTTTATTGAAAAAAAGCTAAAAATAAAAATATTGCCTAGAAATAACTAACATAATAGAGGTATTATAATGAGAAAACAAAGTTTGGATATTTTATTAGTGGAACGAAATTTAGTTGAATCACAAGATAAGGCAAAGCGCCTTATAATGGCTGGTTTAGTATTTACAAACACTATACGTTTAGATAAACCTGGAATGAAAGTAGACCGGAGTATTCCTTTAACAATTAAAAAAAAACAAATACCATATGTTGGACGAGGCGGTTTGAAACTTGAAAAGGCATTAAATTCCTTTTCTGTTTCTGTTTCTAATAAAATTATGTTAGATATTGGTTCTTCTACAGGAGGCTTTACCGACTGTGCTTTACAAAATGGAGCAGAATTATGTTATGCGATTGACGTAGGGTATAATCAACTGGATTGGAAACTGAGAAATGATGAACGTGTTATTGTAATGGAGCGAACTAATTTTCGTTATGTTACATCTGATATGCTAAAATTTGGTTCACCCAATTTTGCAACGATTGACGTTTCTTTTATATCATTAAAAGTTATTCTTCCAGTTTTAAAGCAATTACTAACGCCCAATAGTGATGTAATTGCTTTAATAAAACCCCAATTTGAAGCGAACAAAGAACAAGTTGGCAAAAAAGGAATCGTCCGGGATATACAAGTACATGAGACTGTTTTAGAAAATATTATTACACTTGCTAAAAATGAAACGTACAATATTCACAACCTAACATATTCACCCATAACGGGAGGAGACGGAAATATTGAATTTCTAGCTCATTTCAGCTGGAAAAAAGCAAAACAAAATAATATGATTGAACCAAAATCAATTGTCCAAGAAGCTCATGCTAACTTAACATCCTAAATAAAGTACGAGCTCTAGCCTATTTATAAACATTTAAAATTAAATATCCACCGAGACATATGTTTTTCCGGAGGTAAAAAATGAGTAAAATTCAACGACATATAAAAATACGCGAGTTAATTACTGATTATGAAATTGAAACACAGGATGATTTGGTTGACCGGTTAAAAGCTTTAGGATACAACGTTACTCAAGCCACTGTATCACGAGATATTAAAGAGCTTCATCTTGTTAAAGTTCCTTCATTAAATGGAGGATATAAATATAGCTTACCTGCCGATCAGCGTTTTAATCCATTAGGAAAATTAAAACGATTAATCATGGATACCTTTGCCAAAATTGATAGTACGAACCATTTTATAATATTGAAAACCCTGCCAGGCAACGCCCAAGCTGTTGGGGTTTTAATTGATAATTTGGATTGGGATGAAATAATGGGAACCATTTGTGGAGATGATACATGCCTCATTATATGTCGGACAGAAGAGGATACAGATACGATTAAAAATCGTTTTCTAAATATGCTGTAAGAAATAAATATATTTTCTGGATTACGAGTAGCCATACTTTGAGGTGATTTTAACATGCTAACAGAATTATCTATCCGTGATTTTGCCATTATTGAACAAACATCCATTACCTTTAATGATGGTTTAACCGTATTAACTGGTGAAACAGGAGCGGGAAAATCAATTATTATCGATGCTATTCAACTACTGGCAGGTGGAAGAGGTTCAGTTGAGTTTGTCCGGTATGGCAGCAAAAAAGCACAGATTGAAGGTTTATTTACAATCGAAAACAAAAAACATGCTATTTATAATGTCGGAGCTCACTACGGAATAGAGATAGAAGATGGAATGGTTGTTTTACATCGGACAATTACTGCTGGCGGGAAAAGTATCTGCAGAGTTAATGGGAAATTAGTAACCTTGGCCATTTTAAAAGAATTTGGAAAAACATTAATTGATGTACATAGCCAACACGAGACTCAATCATTAATGAATCCAGAAAATCATATCGACTTACTTGATTTATACGATGAGAATAGGATTGCAAAAGCAAAAGAGGAGTATACAAAGTTATATGAACAACTAAAAACATTAAAGCAAAAGCATAAACATTTAAGTGAAAATGAGCAGGAAATGGCTCAACGTTTGGATTTATTAGAATTTCAATTTCGTGAGATTGAACAAGCTTCTCTTAGCCCCGATGAAGACGACCTTTTAGAAAAAGAACGTGAACATTTAGCTAATTTTGAAAAGATTAACACTGCACTCTTAGCATCATATAATGCATTGTACGGTGAGCAAAAAGGACTTGAATGGTTGAATAACGCTCAATTAGCCCTGCAGGATGGAAGCGCTTATGATTCATTTACAGCAGAAAAGGCTGAAGAATTGTCCAACCATTATTTTATTATCGAAGAACTCACAATTGAACTTCGTAACTACAGCGAAACTATACAATATGATTCTGGACGTTTAAACGAAATTGAGGAGCGGCTCAATGAAATAGACAAATTAAAAAAGAAATATGGTTCTACAGTTCACGAAATATTGGAATACATGGGTAAAATTGAAGAAGAAATGGAACAAATAAAAAATAAAGATTCCCATTTAATAAAAATGAAAGAACAGATAAAAGAAAAAAAAGAAGATGCATATTTAGAAGCAAAACAATTACATGATCTGCGGAAGGAAGCTGCTGAGTCTTTAATACAAGATATGGAGAAAGAATTGATTGATCTATACTTGAATAACGCTTCCTTTTCCATTTCTTTTCAACCAGAAATTACCGAAGTTAATAATGCTAATAAAGTAAACTTACATAAGAATGGATTTGACCATATTCACTTTCTAATTTCAACTAATGCAGGTGAACCGCTAAAAGAAATGAATAAAATAGCCTCTGGAGGCGAACTTTCACGTATAATGCTTGTACTGAAGAAATTATTGGCTCAACATCAAGGAATCACAAGCGTAATATTTGATGAAGTAGATACAGGTGTTAGTGGTCGAGTAGCCCAAGCAATGGCTGAAAAAATTTATGGAGTTTCCAATAAGTCACAAGTTCTCTGTATAACTCATTTACCTCAGGTAGCTGCTATGGCAGATTCACATAAATTCATTAAAAAAAACGAAAAGGATAATCGAACAGAAACACATGTTACCGAATTAAATGAGGAACAACAAATTGAAGAATTGGGCAGAATGATTACAGGTACCAAACTAACAAACACAGCAAAAGATCATGCAAGAGAATTAGTACAACTTGCAATTTCTTTTAAAAATAATACAAAATAAAGGATAATTTTCTTTAAAAAGCCAGAAAATAACTTATCTGGCTTTTTTCTTTTGTCATTCATTATATACATGTTTTCATGAATTTTTAAAAAGGAAATGTTACACATCTTTTCTTATTTCTCACTAGTTTAAAATACCATCAATAAGGTCAAATTAGAAATACAGATATAAAAAGGTATGGGTTAGGAGCGGAGGAGAGTGAATTGATTGAGACAGAAGGATAAAATAAGAAATTGGATAGGCATTCTGCTCCTTATTGTTGTAATGGCAATTCCCTTTTTTACCCCTTTACAAAAGTATCTTTCCATTCCTAATGAGATTTTAACCCTTGCTAATGAATCACGCCTAGACATACCAAATTTTGGTGATGCTGTAGAAGTTAATGCTACAGATGACAATGTGCAAGCAATAAATTCCTCTGAATTTCATGCTAAAGAACCTGGAGACAGTAAACTTTTTTATGAAGTAGCCGGTCTTCCAGTTAAAAAAGTTAACGTTTCCTTACTCGATGATATAAAAGTTATACCTGGTGGCCAATCAATCGGTGTTCAGCTGCATACACTAGGTGTACTAGTTGTAGGGCATCATCTTGTAAACGGTAAGGACGAAGAGGCATCATCCCCTGGTGAAGATGCAAAAATTAAAGTAGGAGACATCATTTTAAAAATCAATGGAAAACCAATTAAAAACATGGAAGATGTCAAACCCTATGTAGAAAAAGCAGGGAAAGAAAACAAACCTTTAAAATTAACTGTAAAAAGAGGAAAAGAAAAATTTAGTACAAAATTACAACCAGTTAAGGACAATAAGGAAAAAGAATACCGTATTGGTTTATATATTAGGGATTCAGCTGCAGGAATTGGCACCATGTCATTTTATGAACCAAAGTCAAAGAAATATGGAGCATTAGGACATGTTATTTCAGATATGGATACTAAAAAGCCTATTGAAATCCACGATGGAACCATTGTACGTTCAAATGTTACCTCCATTGAAAAAGGGAACAATGGAACACCTGGAGAAAAACAAGCTAAATTTTCTATGGAGAAGGACAAAATTGGATCAATTACAAAAAATAGTCCATTTGGAATCTTTGGCGAACTAAACAGTACCATTAAAAATGGAAAAATGGATGAACCAATGTCTGTTGGTTTATCTCATGAGGTAAAAGAAGGTCCTGCAAAGATATTAACTGTGGTTGATGGTGAAAAAGTTGAAGAATTTGATGTTGAAATTGTAAGTAGTGTACCTCAGAAATTCCCAGCCACAAAAGGGATGGTTATAAAAATTACGGATCCAAAGCTACTAAAAAAAACTGGTGGTATTGTTCAAGGAATGAGTGGTAGTCCCATCATTCAGGATGATAAAATCGTTGGCGCTATTACACATGTATTTGTAAATGATCCCACTTCTGGCTATGGGGTTCACATTGAATGGATGTTGCAGGAAGCAGGTATAGATATTTATAAGAAAAAAGATAAACAAAAAGCTAGTTAAAAAAATGACTTGTTGTGGATTTATTCCATCACAAGTCATTTTCCATATTTAAAATTATGATATAATTCTAAATAGACTATATATTATTCGACAAATGTTATGTCGATTTACGCAGTAGATTATCGAAATATAAGGAAAAATAGAGGGAATGAAAGCAAAACAAAGGAAACACAAAAAATTCCAAAGTTTTTCACTCGAAAAGAGGATTTAATCATTTTATATCGAATAGGTACAATGGAGATAAACTGTTCGATTACATAAAGGGGAGGAACAAAATAGTGGAAAAAATTTCAGTTTGCTTAGTTGATGACAATAAGGAATTAATACAATTAATGGAAGATTATTTTGACGAACAAGAAGATATTGAAGTAATTGGAACCGCATCCAACGGAAGAGACTGCTTGGAAATGCTGGAGGATTTAAATCCGGACGTATTAATTTTAGATATAATTATGCCACATATTGACGGATTAGCCGTGTTGACAACACTAAGAGAAACGGAAAGAAACAGCTATCCAAATGTTATTATGCTTACCGCGTTTGGGCAGGAGGAAGTAATGAAAAAAGCAGTAGACTTAGGAGCATCTTATTTTATCTTAAAACCTTTTGATTTGGAAAACTTGGCTGACCAAGTCCGTCAAGCACAAGGAACGAATACAACTTTATCTCAAGGAAGTCCTAAAAAAGAAAATAAAAAGGAAAAAAAGAAAGTGGACTTGGAAGCAAGCATTACAAATATAATTCACGAAATAGGAGTCCCTGCGCATATTAAAGGATATATGTATTTACGTGAAGCAATTACAATGGTATACAACGACATCGAACTATTAGGTTCAATTACCAAAGTACTTTATCCTGATATTGCTAAAGCCTTCAATACAACAGCTTCACGTGTAGAAAGAGCGATACGCCATGCCATAGAGGTTGCTTGGAGCAGAGGAAATATCGAATCGATATCAGCTTTATTTGGCTACACGGTAAGCATTTCAAAAGCAAAACCGACCAATTCCGAGTTTATTGCAATGGTCGCTGATAGGCTTCGTTTAGAACATAAAGCGAGTTAAAGGTTGATATGTAAAGGTTTACTTAAAATTATTTATTAAAATTAACTCGCTTCATGTTGCATTTATCATTCGTTTGTTTACTGAAAGTCTTCCGAGGAGGCTAAGGCCGTGCCCGCGGAAAGCAGCCGCCTGCAGAGCAAGTCAACGGGATTACTAAATAAGTATAAATCGCACGGAAAAGTAAA
>NZ_JFBD01000077.1 GCF_000709085.1 Virgibacillus alimentarius
AGAAATAGATATATTAAAAGCTTCCCTTGCCTTATTTAAAAAATATGGTGTTCAAAAAGTCTCAATAACGGAAATAGCAGACAAGGCAAAAGTGTCACAAGTAACGATTTATAATTATTTTGGGAGTAAAGACAATTTAATTCATGAAGTAATTATTTTTTATGTAGATCAAGTATGGGAGGAATATGAGCAATTATTTAATAGTAGCGCTCCTTTCCCAGATAAAATTAAACAAATTATTTTTGATAAACAGGAAGAAGCGGACCAAATTAACACAGAGTTCTTCGACTCTTTAATGGAAGAATACACGAAAGGAAGTAATTATATTGAGGAGATGTATACGAAGAAAGCACTTCCCCGCTTCATTGATTTATTTAATGAAGGAAAAGAAAAGGGCTATGTTGATCCAACGATATCAAATGAAGCCATCTTGCTTTATATTCAAATATTTAAAGATTACATGCAGCGAAAAGATATGGCAAAAAACATACTGCCATTAACAGAAGAAATTACAAAGCTATTTTTTTATGGAATCGCTGGGAAAGGGATAAATTGATGGGGATGAATTTCCTCAAAACAAAATAAAACATACGCTAGTGGCGGGTTGTAACGCCAACACTAGTGTATGTTCTACCCCTAGCATTGGTGTCACAACAAATCCGGACTATCATCCCTCTATAAATAAAAACCCTGCTACGCTCGAAATAATGAAGAGCAGCAAGTTTAGAAGACCTTATTAGCCAATACATATTACCCATCTACTTTTTCTTGGGCGATTTCAACCTACCGTGTTTCGCAGCTTGACGGCGCTGCCAACGTTGTATTTTTCTCAGCAGGCCATAGGATATTTGTATATCCCTTTCTCCAAGCGAACTTCCGGGCTTCGTGTGCATCCAGATGGATTTGGAAAAGGCAATAAGCTGATCAGGATAAACACTTCGATGCCCAATGATGATATACGCTGCTAGACAAGCACCAACCACATACACACCAATCGAACCCCCAAATAACTCAAATCCCATAAAAACAGCAGCTATTGGCGTGTTCGATGCGGCTGCAACTACAGCAACCATGCCAACACTCGCACCAAGTATTGGGTTAACGCCAAGCATTCCAGCAAAAACATTACCGGATAAAGCACCAATGACGAATTGTGGTGTAACAATCCCACCATAAAAACCCGAGCCCAATGTCACAGCAACAAGCAACGCTTTCCAGAAGAAAGCGAAGGCAGGAATATCTTCTCCGCGTAATGCAGTGTCCATTATTGGCAAGCTAAGGCCAAGGTAATCGGCAGGAATAAATAAAATTAAAATAGACAATACCACTCCGCCAATAACAGGCATCATAGGCCGCCATATACGAAAACGCTGTTGTATATAATTGAAAAACAAACGCATCTCTTCGAACATCTCGATAAACAGCAAAGCAACAAGTCCACATAGAATACCGATAATAATAACCTTTAGAAATAAAGCTTCTGAGAAATCTTCTACAAAATCTAAAGGATAATACGCATAGGTAATTCCCCAAATTTTACTTATTTGAAAAGAAGTAATCCCAGCAATTACAGCTGCAAATAAATAATCATGACGTATTCTGCCCAGCGATAAAACTTCTACAGCATAGATAGCACCGGCAATCGGCGTTCCAAAAACACTTGCAAACCCAGCACTCACACCACATGCCACTATCTTCCGCTGCAAACGCGGGCTTAGATGCATGATGCGTCCTAGCCAAGAGGCAAGCGTTCCCCCAATATGTGAGCAGGGACCTTCTTTTCCCGCAGATCCACCCGAAGCAAGGGTAACAACTGCAGCAAGCGGTTTTATTGGCAATGTTTTTAAAGGCAATCTTCCCTTCTGTTTATGTACCGCAGCAATCACAGAATCTTCTTCTGCATGCTTTTTCCGGTAACCAAAATAAATAAGTAAACCGTTCACAAGTCCCCCAAACGGTAATAAAATTAGTTGGACCCAAAGCGGGATATGTGCTGTTTGGTTCGTGGAATAAAATAATAATTGCAGAAATATACTTGCGCCAGTACCTACGAGAACACCGGTGATTGACGCCAAAAAAAGCCACCTAAGAAGGGTAGCCAGCATAACAAGGGGTTCAATATAGTTTATGCGAAACAAATTAGACCACTCCTAAATCCACTCTCTATTAAACATAGCACTCTTGGAATGGCTTGTCATCTGTTTAACGTTCTGTATCTGGGATTGGTTGGGTTATTAGTGAAGGGGGCTGTCCATTTTTATTTGATGACTTTTTTCAGTCATTGATCTCAAAAGTTAAGTCTATGGTTCATTAAAACCCGCTTCTCTCAGCCGACAAATAAAAAGTGAGCCTGATTCCAACTGACAATCAAGAGACCTGGTGACGGTTTAACGAAAGATGTCATTTGCCATGAGCTACTTGATTATAGGTAGATTTAATCTGAACAGCGAATCGGCCTTAGAGTAGCTTTAGCTTACTGACCAGCTAATAGATTTAGGTATAAAGTAACCTATTCCCACAAATAGAATTCGCTTTTACGATGTCTATATTCTATTTACTTACCTACTTGTCCATTCAGATATTTTATTTTGACAGCTTTGTGGCAGCCGCTTAAAAACTGCGCCCTTAAAAATAAAATCAGCTATAAGGAGAGTACTTAAAATCATCGTAGTTCCTATTAAAATACCTAGTTTATTCGTGACCGCACATTTTTCCTTTGTTTGTATTTCCATAACAAAAATCCCTCCAATGCAATAACAATAGTATATCACCATCTCCTGTTCCTTGGTAGAAAGCTCATTTAATGTTATTTCAATAGTTCGCGTCTCCTTTTTGTGATTAGTTTATTGGTCTAAACATGTCTTAAAAACAGACGAGATTACGTGTTTATTTATCAGCACTCCTTCTACATACCAACATATATTTTAGAGTCATTATAAAACCCCACAGATGTATAAGAATACAATTCCGCAGGGTTTTATAAGGGGGCGAATATAATTATTTCATTTTTCTCTTCACACAACATCTATTATTCCGAACATTTTATAGTGCATTGATATTATTGAAATCGATTGTTATAGTTTTAGTATGTAAACATTTTTAGAGAATGATAGAGGAGAGATTTATTATGAGATTTTGGATTGGCTTATCATTAGCCATTATATGTGAGGTAATAGGAGTAACTTTTTTAAACTTTTCTTATGGGTTATCCAAACTAATGCCAGCTACAATTGCTATTACATTTTATCTATCCTCTGTCCTTTTGTATATGTGGAATACTAGAGGGAAGGAAGTAGGTGTAGTTGGTGCATTATTTGCTGGTCTCGGAACAGTTATAGTCCTTTTAGTAGGATTTTTTGTGTTTGATGAAAAGATATCTACACTGAAATTAATGGGTGTTGTCCTAATAATGACAGGTGTAGCTAGTTTAAGTATGAAACCTAAACAGAAAGGAGTATCTCAGTAATGGGAATATTTTATTTAATGATATCAACCATATGTGCAGTTATGGGTCATATTTTCGTAAAAAAATCAGACGGTATGCGAAAAATAAAATATACCATATACGCCGTAATTTCATTTTTAACCGCTATTGTTTTATTATCTATGTCTATTAAATACATGAACATGGGAATAGCCTTCGCTATATGGTCCGGATTATCAATTGTATTTAATAATTTGTTTAATATTATCGTATATAAAGAAGAATTTTCTTTTCGTAAATTGAGAGGTATAGCATACATTGTAGCAGGTATTGTTATTTTAGAAGCCTTTTAAGTGTATTTTATACCTTCACTTCTACTAAACTACTTCATCATATCATATGCCAGTATAGTTATATTGGCATATGTTTATTATTGCTTTTGCTTTACATAATTTTCTGTCAATTAGTAGCTACGTTTTATAATGCATTTGAGTCTAATATATACCTTGTATTCCAGAATGTCAATATCAATAATAACTTTTTTAATAAAAAACAATACATTTATCTACCGTATGTTTGCAAATGCACCTTCAGAAGCGTAACAAAATCCATGCTTGTTTATATCTGATTGACAACGCTGTATATTAAACTTCCCCTGAAAAAAAGCGCCCTAGAAAGGTATTGACCCCCGAA
>NZ_JFBD01000078.1 GCF_000709085.1 Virgibacillus alimentarius
GAGGGCTCAAGCCATGCCCGCGGAAAGCGTCCGCCAGCAGTGAAGGGTAACGGAGTTACGCTCAAAGTGTTATTAGGTAGATTGAAAATAATTAATAAGAAAATATTTAAGACTAAACATATTATACGAGGGGGCATAAGTATGAAAAGGCAGATAAAGGGTTTGTTGTACACATATATTACCGACGCTAAACATTCATTAAGTATATTTTGGACTATTTTGCTTAGTACATTGTTTATTACTTTAGTGATCGCTTATTTTTTACCAAATGCAGAGAATACAAAAATGTATTTTGTATTATCATTTCCCATTTATATTTATTGTTCGATTTTTGGTTTTATCGCAGTAAAAGAAAGCATTCCTTTTTCGATCAAAGTAGGTGCAACAAGGAAAAATATCTTTTTAAGTATAGGAATCTTTTTTATCATTTTAGCATTTTTAAAAGCGGTATTAACTAGTACATTACAAACCATACTTGAAACGATAACAGAAACGTTTGGAATCAAAACATATCAATTAATGCACCCAGCTGAACTACTTTCGAATACATGGTTAACACGTGTAATCATTGATGCTTCCGTTATGTTCTTCTTATTATCTATTATGTTTTTGATCGGTTTGGTCTTTTATAGGTATGGATTATTAGGAGGAGGAAGTGGAGTTGGTATCTTTGTTATCATTTTGTTATTAGGCTTTGCCCAAGGTTGGCTTACCGACTTTTTCATGAATTTATATCAATCATTCGACCTGACATTTTTTTATGAAGTATTATTAGTAGGGATTGTATTGTATGGCATAACTTGGTTTATGTTAAGAAAAATAACAACTGTAAAGGTAAAATAATAGAAAGAGGATCTAAATATGAAAAAACCGAAGCGATCAGCTCCGGTTTTCTCTTTGCGTAAATTGATGATATACGCGGTCAGCTTGTTTAAATTCCTTTTGATAAAGTACTTCTTGTGTTTTCTTTAAAAATTTTTCTGGCTGGTTCCCTTTTGAATTATTTCGCATCATAGCATCCCTCGCTTATAAAATAGGATTGCCTTCTTCGTTATAAATATACATTTATCTGTTAATATCCTGGAGAGCTTCTTTTAAATAAGGGAAAGCAAATTGAAAATTGTTGTCTTTAGCTTTCTTTGGCAGTACATATTGCCCTTTTGCAATTAATTGACTCATTTCACCAACTGCAACGCGGACGAAAGGATAGGGAACAGGTAGCCAGTATGGGCGTTTTAAAATATTTGCCATTATTTTTATAAAATCCTTATTTCTCTTTGGATGTGGTGCTGTGATGTTTACAGGGCCTTCTACATGGTTGTTAAATAAACAGAAGAGGATTAAGTTAACGGCATCTTCCAAATGAACCCATGAAAGCCACTGCTCCCCATTACCAATTTTTCCGCCGGCAAAAAGTTTCACAGGGAGCTGCATATATGGGAGGGCACCTTCTTTTCCTAAAATAACACCAAATCTTGTAAAGACTGTTCGGATGTCCATTTCTCTTGCTTGTTTTGCCACTTTTTCCCATTCCATTACCACTTTGGCCAAAAAGTCTTTACCAGGCTTCATTGTTGCTTCTGTGAAAATGAGGTCCTCTGAAAAGCCATAAAACCCGACAGCAGAACCACTGATCAATACATCAGGTTTTTTATGTAATTTCTTTATGATATCAAGCACTTTTTGTGTGGTATCAATTCTGCTTTTAAAAATGGCATCTTTTTTTCGTTTTGACCAATAGCCAAACAGTGATTCTCCGGCAAGATTTACAACGCCATGAATAACAGGAAGCTCTTCTGCGGGATAATTATAACTGATATAGGTAGTATTCGATGTGTTTTTATAGTTTTCAGGGGATCTTGTAAGTATATAAGTGTTATGATTTTTTTGATGAAGTGCCTTGGTAAGCTCTCTGCCAACAAAGCCAGTGCCACCAGTTATTAATATATTCAATGATACAACCACCTTTCTCAAGTAGCGTGCTTTTAAATATAGTATACGTAATAATGGACGATTCTTACAGCGATAAAGAAATGCTTTTCATGTTAATATAAGAAGAAGAGGTGTTTAAAGAATGGTGAAAATTTCACGGATCACAACGCAAAAAAAAAGTAAAACTCGTTATAACATCTTTTTAAATGATGGAGATAGTGAAAAATACGGATTTAGTGTAGATGAAGCCGTCTTAATTAAATATAGACTTCGCAAAGATCTTGACTTAGAAGCGTCAATCATTAATGAGCTCATTCAGGAAGATACGATACATAAAACATATACCCAAGTTATTCATTTTTTAAGCTACCGAATGAGGACAGAGAAAGAAATTTACGATTATTTAAGTAAAAAAGAGGTTGATCCTGCGCATATAAAGCAAATTATTGATAAGTTAATAAAGGAAAAGCTTATCGATGATAAACAATTTGCTGAATCCTTTGTTCGTACAAGAATTCAAACAACGAACAAAGGCCCAATGCTTGTAAAAAGAGAATTGATCCAAAAGGGTGTTTTAAATACGATAGCTAGTCAGTCCATCAGAGCATATACTTATGAAATTCAACATGAAAAAGCATATAAACTAGCAGAGAAAAAACGAAAACAAGTCAAAAAAAATTCTCTTCGTAAACAAGTTGAACAAATACAAGCGATCCTTATGCAAAAAGGTTTCACACAAGAAATAGTACAAGATATCATAGCATTTATAAAAAATGATGAAGATAAAGAAGCAGAATGGGAAGCAATTATTTATCATGGAGACAAATTATTTAGAAAATATGAGCGCAAAGCGTCTGGAGTTGAATTGAGGAATAAATTGAAAGCATCATTATATCGAAAAGGTTTTGATTTTGAGTTAATTAATAAATATATAGATGAATTTGTCGAAAGTTGATAAAATGAAAGCGAAGGGAGCAAAAGTAAAATGAACTATCGGTATAGTGACTATACAATAGAACAATTGCGCACAGAAATAGGAAAACTAAAAGAAAAAGCTCAAAAAGCAGAGCAATTGGGGAATATTAGTGAAGTAGCAATCAACGAACGTAAAATGCAAGTTGCTTTGGCATATACACTAAATCCTGATGATTTTAAACCTAATGAAATCTTTGAATTAAAAGGTGACCCAGGACACACATTTAAAATTAACTTCATAAATGGGGTTTTTGCTTGGGGGCATCGGATAAATTTACTGGATGAATTTTATGAAAAAGAAGAAGCTATCCCAATATCTTTATTAGGGGATAAAAAATAAAAACAACAGGCAATTTCTGCCTGCTGTTTTTAAATTGGGTTATCACCAATATATAACTTGCTTTGTAATTTGTGCTCTGAAAAAATCCAACCTGTATATGAATTCAAAATGCTCATATTATCGCCTATTTGGACTACGGCTACAAAAGGATAACGCTCATTTGACCTGTAGCGCAAATCGATAAACCGTACTTCCGTAAAATCATCATATTCAGTAATTTCCCAGCGATAAACTGGAGAGAACGACAAGAATGCGGAGACATTTTTATCCTCTTTGGCCACATCCATAATTGTTGAATCAGGCAATGGTATTTTCTCAAATTCATCTATAATTTGGATATGACCATTTTCAACAGCACCTACATAAAACTTATCAGGTGTTGTAATAGCTACTCGCCAGTAATTTTGTTTAATCGTAGGAGAAGTAGCAATTTGTGTAGTGTTTGGGAAATAATCATAAATTTTCTTTACTATTTCCTTTTTATCAATATAGCGTTTAATATAATATAGAGCAATTACCGTATAAATAATTAACCATGTATACCCTGGATTTGCACCTAATCCCCAAGCACCGATTCCAGCAATATGCAAGAGGAAAATATAGGGGTCAAAAGTGTTGATAAACCCGTAAGCTATCCATT
>NZ_JFBD01000079.1 GCF_000709085.1 Virgibacillus alimentarius
AAAAATTACTCGGCGTTTATCAATAAATAATTTGGAAATCTGGGGAGGTTGCAATAATGAATCAATCCTTTGTTAACGTGCAGACAGAATTACCAGGTCCAAAGGCAAAAGAATTGCTTAAAAGAAGACATGATATTGTTCCAGATGCAGTCAGTTACGGAATTCCAACTTTTGTGGATAAAGCAGATGGGGCTATCCTTCAGGATGTAGATGGTAACCGTTTTATTGATTTTGCCGGAGCTATTGGATGTATTAATGTTGGTCATCGTCATCCAACCGTAGTCAAAGCTTTGCATGATCAAGTAGATCGCTATCTTCATACAGGATTTAATGTCATGATGTATGAACCATATATTGAATTTGCAGAAAAAATAGCTGCACTTGCACCAGGCTCTTTTGATAAGAAAGTTATGTTTTTAAATAGTGGTGCTGAAGCTATCGAAAATGCAGTGAAAATAGCCCGCAAACACACGAAAAAGCAAGCAATTGTTTCTTTTTCTGGTGGATTCCATGGACGGACATTAATGACCATGTCATTAACTGGAAAGGTGAAGCCATATAAATATGAGTATGGACCATTTGCACCGGAAGTTTATCATGCAGCTTACCCATACCATTATAGAAAACCTAAGTCAATGAGTGAAGCGGAATACAGCCAGTATTTACTGGATGAATTTGAGAAGTTTTTTATCAGCGAGGTAGCTCCAGATAATGTAGCAGCTGTTCTCATGGAGCCTGTACAAGGAGAAAGTGGCTTTATTATTCCAGATAAAACATTCGTCCAGGGTGTAGCTGCTATATGTAAAAAACATGGTATCTTGCTTATTGCAGATGAAATACAAACCGGGTTTGGCCGAACTGGAAAATATTTTGCGATGGAGCATTTTGGAATAGAACCTGATTTCATTACTATCTCAAAGTCGATGGGGGCGGGTTTGCCAATTAGTGGTGTAATCGGACGGAAAGAAATGATGGATACAGCTAATGCTGGTGAACTCGGCGGGACGTATTGTGGAAGTCCGCTTGGCTGCAGTGCTGGTATTGCTGTTCTTGAAGTGATGGAAAAAGAAAGATTAAATGAACGAGCGGAAGTTGTTGGAGATAAGGTAATGACTAAATTCAAACACATGTATAATCGCTTTGACGCAATTGGAGAGGTTCGTGGTTTAGGTGCTATGTGTGCCATTGAGTTTGTAGAAGATCGGAGCAGTAAAAAGCCGGCTCCACAACTAGCCGCTCAAACACTAAAAGAAGCGCGTAAACGGGGAGTTATTGCTTTAAAGGCAGGCGTTTATGATAATGTTGTTCGGTTGTTAATGCCGCTTGTGATTACCGATGAACAACTCGAAGAAGGGTTAGATATCTTAGAAGAAGCAGTTGAGGTAGTACTGATGAAAAACAAAACAAAACAAGTTTAATTCATAAAACGCACTTGGAGGGGATGAACATGAAGCAGTATTTGATGAACATCAACGGCAAGTGGGTTGGTGAGGAACTTGAATCATTAGATGTTATCAACCCAGCTAATAATAAAAAAATTGGCACGGTTCCAATAGGTGGAAAGGAAGAAACGACGAAAGCAATTGATGCCGCGTATGTGGCCTTTGAATCATGGTCAAAACGTACGGCTTACGAACGAACAGCTTGTCTGAAGCGATTGCATGGACTGATGCTAGAACATCAGGAAGAACTGGCGCAGATCATGACGCTTGAGATGGGAAAACCAATTAAGGAATCAAGAGGTGAGGTCAACTACGCGGCCACTTTTATCGAATGGTTTGCTGAAGAAGGCAAGCGCGTATATGGAGAAACGATACCTTCACATGCAGATAACAAGCGATTACAAGTATGGAAAAAACCTGTTGGGGTTGTCGCAGCAATCACCCCGTGGAATTTTCCAGCAGCAATGCTAACAAGAAAAATGGGTCCAGCGCTCGCTGCGGGTTGTACCGTGATAATTAAGCCTTCTAGTGAAAGTCCGATCACTGCGATAAAATTAATGGAATTATGTGAAGAGGCAGGATTTCCAAAAGGAGTTATTAATCTGGTCACAGGGTCGTCTTCAAAAATTGCAAAAACAATCATGGAAAATCCAAAGGTTAGAAAAATAACATTTACTGGTTCAACAGAAGTCGGAAAAATACTCATCAGACAAAGTGCGGATCAAGTAAAACGTCTTTCGCTCGAACTTGGCGGTCATGCACCGTTTATTATTTTAGATGACGCAACTATAGATAAGGCAGTTGCAGGAGTAATGGCTTCTAAATTTAGGAACGCTGGTCAAACATGTATTTGCGCAAATCGCATTTATGTTCAATCTGGTATTTATGATGCATTTCTGGAGAAATTTGCTAAGGCTGTGAAACAATTAAATGTAGGGGATGGCACAAATGAATCAGTCGATATTGGTCCCCTCATTAATCGCGCTGGTCTGGATAAAGTATCCAACCATGTGAAAGATGCAGTTAGCAAAGGTGCTTCGGTTGTGACAGGAGGGGAACCGATAACAAATGAGGGTGGTGTGTTTTATGCACCGACCGTAATCGGAGATGTAAAACCTTCGATGATCATGATGCAAGAAGAAACATTTGGTCCGGTAGCTCCTGTTCAAAAAATAGAAACGGATGAAGAGGCAATAAAGTTAGCAAATGATACACCGTATGGTTTGGCGGCCTATCTTTTTACGGAGAACGTTGCACGCGGAACGCAAGTGATTGAGCAGCTTAACTACGGTATCGTGGGCTGGAATGATGGTGCACCATCTGCAGCACAGGTTCCATTTGGAGGAATGAAAGAAAGCGGTATTGGTAGAGAAGGAGGGCATGAAGGAATCGATGCCTTCTTAGAATCACAATATGTTTCGATCGGGATGAACTAAAATGATAAAGATGAAAAGGATGTGACAGATTGAAGCGAGAGATTGCGACAACAAAAGCCCCCTTACCTGGGGGTCCTTATTCACAGGGGGTAAAAACGGGGCACCATATTTTCGTCTCCGGCCAAGACGGGATTTATCCAAACGGTGATTTGGCTGGTAAAACAATTGCTGAACAGACGAAGGCTTGCTTAAATAATGTGAAACATATTTTAGCAGCCGCAGAGACACCCATTTCAAATATTGTTTATGTTACTTGTCATTTATCTGACCTAAGTGAAGAAAATGTTCAGGAATTCAATCAATCATATGAAGATTTTTTTAAAGACATCGAGGTAAAACCTGCACGTATCACCGTTGGCAGCCAACTATTAGACGGTAAAGTGGAAATAAGTGCAATTGCTTTACGTTATTAAACAGGTGCTTGAAAGGCTTAAAGCTATACGTTACTCATCATCATAATGATCGGGGATGGTGATTTTGTTTAAACAAAAAGAAGTGTTGTCTCGAGCAGAAGCGCTAACTCCACAGTTGATCAAATGGAGAAGAAATCTGCATATGAATCCGGAACTCAGTTTTCAGGAAGTAAGAACATCACGTTTTGTTACGGATATTTTAAATGATATTCACGGTATGCAAGTTCAAACAGCAGTTGGGTTTTCCACAGCTGTTGTTGGCACGTTATCGAATGGTCCAGGTCCTGTTATCGCAATACGAGCAGATATGGATGCTCTCCCGATCGATGAAGAAAATGATGTCGCTTATCGATCACAACATGATGGTGTGATGCATGCCTGTGGTCACGATGCTCATACAACGATTGCTCTAGGTGCGGCACATTTATTAGCTGAAAAAATGCAGAAAGGAGAGTGGAAAGGATCCGTAAAATTTTTGTTTCAGCCTGCTGAGGAAAAAGCAGATGATCACGGATTAACAGGAGCTCCATATATGGTAGAAGCCGGTGTTTTAGATGACGTGGACGCTGTTATTGCACTGCATATGAGCCCGGAAGATGAGCTTGGCACGGTTAAAATGAACGATGGATATAGTATGGCAAGTGTGGATGTATTTGATGCGAAAATTCATGGTACAGGCGGACACGGGGCATATCCGCATTTAGGAAGTGATCCTGTTTGGATGCTTAGTCAAGTACTGCCCGCTTTATATGGACTTACAGGCAGGCGTGTTTCACCGCTGGATTCTGCTGTACTCAGTATTGGCAAAATAAACACGGGATTTGCAAGCAATGTTATTCCTTCTAAAATAAATATGCAAGGAACGATACGAAGCTATCATCCAGATGTTAGAGAAGTGATTCATGCTGAATTAAAAAAAATATTAGCGGTAGTTGAGCCGTTAGGTGGTAATTATGAATTAACGATCAAGCCTGAAGATCCTGCACTAAAAAATAATCCGAGGATAAATAAATTGATAAAGCAAACAATGAAAGAGCTTTATCCTCATTTCATACTAGTGGATAGCCCTTTTGGTTTAGGTGGCGAAGATTTTGCACATATGACACAGGTTGCTCCTGGTGCCATGTTTTTTCTTGGATGCAGAAAAGCTGGTGATCAGATCCGAAATCTTCATACGCCAATTTTTGATATTGATGAACAATGTTTGCCTGTTGGGGCAGCAATTATGGCTGAAGCGGCTAGCTGTTTTTTAACGGATAGCAATTGATTTTTTAAGGAGTCGGGTTGAAAATGGCTACTCGAAACTTTACCAAGGAACCGGTTCATTTACGAGATGTGTGGAAAGCACAGAAACGAATTTCTCCTTTTGTGAATCAAACACCAATGATTTATTCACAAGTTTTATCCGATATTGCAAAAACATTTGTTTATCTCAAACTAGAAAATCTCCATATAACAGATTCATTTAAAATCAGAGGAGCGGCAAATAAAATTTTAAGTTTGACAGATGAAGAAAAAAGGCAAGGAATAACAACGTTTTCTACCGGAAATTTTGCTAGAAGTGTTGCTTACATTGCTAACAAATTGGGGATAAGAGCAGTAGTCTGCGTTTCAAAGCGGCTGCCACATGCAAAGGTTGAAGCACTTAAGAGCACAGGGGTGCAAATAGTAATGAGTGGAGAATCACAAGATGATGCCAAGAAACGGTGTGAAGCTTTGCAAGAAGAACAAGGTCTTACCGTTATTCATCCCTTCGATGACCCTTATATTATTGCTGGGCAAGGAACGATGGGACTGGAAATTTTCAATGAGCTCCCTGAAGTAGATACTGTAGTCGGCGGATTATCTGGTGGCGGTATGCATAGCGGGCTTGGTGTTGCTATGAAGTCGGCTGATTCAAGAATCGGTATTTACGGAGTTTCTCCTAAACAAGGGGCGACAATGTATGAGAGCATGCAAGCAAAAAAACCGATTTTGATAGAGGAACAGGATACTTTAGCGGATAGTCTACTGGGAGGAATAGGCGTACCAAATCATTATACCTTTGAACTTGTAAAAAAACATGTCGATGATATAGTTCTGCTCAATGAAGAGGAAATAGCCCAAGGGATGGTTTTTATGATGCATAAACATCGAATGATCATCGAAGGTGCTGCAGCTGTAGGGATTGGTGCTATCTTAAATCATAAAATACCTTTAGGTTCCCATGTTGTCTTGATTATTAGTGGTTGTAGTGTAGATCCTTCCGTTTTATGGGATTTAGAGACTAATAGCTAGAATGGGGGAGGTTTTATCGTGATGAAAATGTTGTATAATGACCGGATCATAGGTAGGGAAAACATCATTGATATGGAAGATCGGGCTTATCAGTTTGGTGACGGTGTTTATGAGGTTATCGGTGTATATGACAGGCAACCGTTTTTGCTTGATGAGCACATGGAACGACTGGAAAGAAGTGCAAAGGAATTACAGTTGAAATTACCCTACGCTACGAAACAACTGAAAGTTAAGCTTGAGGAATTGGTTGCTGTCAATCAACTTGTTGAAGGTATCATCTATTTACAAGTATCTAGAGGCATTGCATCGAGAGAGCATTACTTCCCAAGTTCAGGTGTTTCTCCAATCACGGTTGCATATACAAGAGAAGAGGAGCGAATGCGTTCTGTTGAAGATAAAGGGGCTACTGCTGTGTTAACAGAAGATATTCGCTGGCTACGATGTGATATTAAAACATTGAATCTGCTCCCGAACGTACTAGCCAAACAAAAAGCGGTTGAAAATGATGCGATTGAATCGATCCTGCATCGTGGAGACATCGTTACAGAAGCAAGTGCTTCCAATGTGTTTATGGTTAAAGATGGAAATGTGTTCACACACCCGGCAAACAATTATATTTTAAACGGAATTACACGAAAGAAAATTTTCCAATTATGTAAAACATTAGGTATTACGGTAAAAGAACAGACGTTTACAGTTGATGAGATGCTTAAAGCTGATGAAGTATTTATCACAGCGACAAAATTGGATGTCGTACCTATTTTAAAAATTGATGACAAAACAATTGGAAATGGGAAGCCTGGGAAAATAACTCGTAAATTGGTGAAAGAATTCCGCTTGTGTATTAATGAAGTAGTGCAAAGGTAATCATCCCTCAATAAAACCGAGAAGAGAATCCTGCTTATTTTTTTAGGAGGGGTACTTTGCTAAAAACAATCGTATTGTCTGCTTATCATCCGACAGTAGCGGAAATTGATCTGGAAGCATTTAAAGAGAATGTGAAAACCCTTAAACAGCATATTACTAGCGAGCTATTGCTTGCAGTCGTGAAGACAAACGCTTATGGACATGGGATTGTCCCAATTAGCCAGGAGGCGGTTCGCGTAGGGGCGGACCGTCTGGGGGTAACAACGGTTGAAGAAGGTGCAATGCTTCGCGAGAGCGGTATTACCGTTCCCATCCATATTTTAAGTTCTATTATGCCAAGGCAAGCAGAAGATATTGTACGTTATCATTTAACTGCTTCCATCTCTACATTTGATTTAGCTTATGCCCTTAGTAAAGCAGCTGAAAAACGCAAAAAAATAATTTCTGTTCATTTGAAAATCGATACTGGTTTGCATCGATTTGGAGTTTTTCCGCGTGAAGCAGTAAACTTCTGCAAAACTTGTTACCAACTTCCGGGACTAGAATGGGAGGGAGTTTTCACCCATTTCTCAAGTTCAGATGAAGGAGATTGGAAAAAGACAGATCAACAATTTGAAGTGTTTAGAAGCACTGTAAATGCGTTAAAAAGCTGCGGTTATAACTTCCCAATTCTTCATGTTGGTGGCTCAACAATAGCTATTGAAGGAAAACCCGAAATGCGTTTAGATATGCTAAGACCTGGGATTGCCTTATTTGGGTATACCCCCGCGCCTAGGCAAAAGGATAAAATAACATTAAAGCCTGTTATGAAGCTTAAAAGTGAAATTGTTCAGGTGCATGAGTTGCCTCCGAATACTCCAGTTGGTTATGGGGGCAATTTTATAACCAAATCAAAAACTAAAATAGCAATTGTACCGATTGGGCATGGCGATGGATATAAAAAAGCATTGGTTAATAAAGGTGAAATGCTTGTGAAAGGATGCAGAGCTAAAATTATCGGATCCATCTCTCAGGATCAAACAATCATTGACGTGACAGAAATATCAGATGTGACCGAGGGAGATGAAGTTATTTTACTTGGTAAACAAGGTCATGAAGAAATCACCGCACGCGATATAGCCGGATGGATGGACAGTATTGTAGATGAGGTAGTATCTAGTTTTACAGAACGTATTCGCAGGATTTACATTTAATTTGAATTGACGGAAAATTCGTAATTGTAGGGAGGGAAATAATGGATTTTTTATCTGTCATTCCGCCGATTGTTGCGGTAGTACTTGCAATCTTAACAAAACGTGTGTTGTTTTCATTATTTATTAGTATTTGGGTAGGGGGCTTCATTGCGGCAGATGGAAATCCATTTGCCGCAGTTGGGATGACTTTTACATGGATGAAGGATGTGATGGTTGACCCTTGGAATGCGCGATTTCTTGTTATGACCGCATTACTAGGTACTGGAGCAGCTTTTATGTTTAAAACGGGGGGGTCGGATGGACTTATAAAGATTTTGGAAAAACGTTTAACAACCAAAAGAAGAGTTGGTTCTTTAGCGTATTTTCTTGGAATTATCATTTTCTTTAATGATTACGTGAATTCCGTTATTGTTGGAAATGCAACGAAGGACATTACAGCCCGACATAGAATGTCAAGAGAAAAACTATCCTACATTATTGATTCAACTGCTGCACCCATGGCAACAATTGGACCTGTATCTGACTGGATTGGTTTTCAGGTATCTCTGATTGCTGCTGCAATTGCCAGCGCCAGTATTACCGGGATAGAGCCATATTTTGCTTTTCTGCAATCAATCCCATGGAATTTTTACGCAATTTTATGTCTTTTTGCAGTTCCAATGATCATACTTGGAAAAGATTTCGGACCTATGGCGAAAGCGGAACAACGAGCCAAGACAACTGGAAAACTAATACCAGATGGTTCAACCCCACTATCTTCGGTAGAAGAAGATTTGGGAAAACCTCACCAATCAGGTGCAAGCGTTTGGAATTTTATTCTTCCTTTGATAGCCCTGATTACCGTAGGATTGTGGGGATTATGGTATACAGGGGGAGGCGCAACAGGAAAATCAATGATGGATGCGCTTGCCGATACGGACGTATCTGCCGCTTTAACATGGGGTGCCTTTGCAATGACGTTAACAGGAATTATTCTTGCACTCATTCAAGGGATGAATTTGAAAATGTGTGAAGATACGGTATTAGCAGGCATAAAAACAATGCTTCCTGCACTGATAATTATTGTTTTAGCTTGGTCAATCGGCACCGTAACAGAAGATCTAGGTACTGCAGAATTTGTAGTTGGGGCAACAAAAAGTTGGATGACACCAGCACTCTTACCGTTCTTAATTTTTATCATTGCTATGTTTGTCTCCTTTGCAACTGGAACTTCCTGGGGAACAATGTCTATTCTGACACCAATTGCAATTCCTCTTGCATATGCTATTGGAGGAGTTGAGCTTGTTCATATCGCTATCGGTTCTATTTTTGCAGGATCCATTTTTGGTGATCATATCTCCCCAATTTCGGACACAACCGTAATGGCATCGATCTTTTCTGAATCGGATCACATTGCTCATGTAAATACGCAAATCCCATATGCGCTTGTTCCCGCGGGGATATCGAGTGTCTTGTATTTATCCTATACATTAATTGGAAGTAGCATTATTCTGCTTCTTATTGGAATAGTAGTTCAATTCTTCCTTCTTCGTTATTTAGGAAATAGATATCAAAAGAAATACGAAATGACAGCTAATAGGGTTAGCGTCTAACAAATTTGATATAATGGCCCTAAAGAATGGGGGAAGAGAAGATGAAACAATTCAATATTGCATTAATACCCGGGGATGGAATCGGTTCCGAGGTGGTAGCAGAAGGTGTGAAAGTTTTAAAGGCAATTGAAAAAGCAGATTCCAATATTGCCTTCTCTTTTACTGAATTCCCTTGGGGGTGCGAGTATTATCTCAAATACGGCAAAATGATGGATGAAGATGGAATTGACCAACTTAAAAATTATGACGCTATCTATCTAGGTGCTGTTGGCTATCCTAGAGTTCCTGATCATATATCATTAAGAGATTTGCTGATAAAAATCCGAAAGGAATTTGATCAGTATGTTAATTTACGTCCAGTTACATTATTAAATCCGACACTTACACCATTAAAATCAAAAGCAGAACGTGATATCGACTTTCTAGTGATTCGTGAAAATAGTGAAGGAGAATATGCTGGTGCAGGAGATTGGTTATATAAAGGAAAACCAGAAGAAGTTGTCCTGCAAACAGGTGTATTTTCACGTAAAGGTACCGAACGGATTATCCGTTATGCATATGAAGAAGCTCGTAAATTGAAGAAAACGTTAACAAGTGTCAGCAAAGGAAATGCTTTAAATTATTCAATGGTATTTTGGGATGAAGTTTTTGAGGAAATAGGCAAGGAATACCCCGATGTAAAAACATATTCTTATTTAGTAGATGCGGCCAGTCTATATTTTGTAGCTGAGCCAGAAAGGTTTGAGATTGTTGTTACATCGAATCTTTTTGGTGACATATTAACAGATATTGGAGCTGCCATCACTGGAGGAATGGGACTCGCTACGGGGGCAAATATCAATCCGGAAAAAGAATTCCCATCTATGTTTGAACCTGTCCATGGTTCGGCGCCAGATATAGCAGGGGAAGGAAAAGCGAATCCAATCGCGGCGATTTGGTCGGTCAGTCAAATGTTGGATTTCTTTGGAGAAGAAGCGTGGGGGAAAGCCATTCTTTCTACGATCAGAGAACTACTTATGGATACAAAAGCACTGACGCCAGATATGGGTGGAAAAGGTTCGACCAAAGATGTTGGTGACATATTTATTGAGTTGCTTTTCGCTTAATATTCACCTGTTTCTTCCATTTCTTTATTACCTTTATTAGGAATTTTAACGTATTTGCTGCCAACGGACGAAAAGATCATTCAGTGGAACAGCAAATCGTAAATTAGAATTCTATGTTTCTTGTAATGCTAGAGATAAATACTAAAGTATACTATAATTGTTTTAAATGAATAATCAACGTTACCACAAGGGGAGCTAAGGCTGAGATTGAACAAAATGTTCTGGACCCTTTGAACCTGTTAGTTAGAACTGACGTAGGAATGTGGGATTGTGAAAACAGTGATATGTGACTATCTCCTCCTTAAGGTGCGTTTGATTACTAACCATCAAGGGAGGGGATTTTTATATGATGCGAAAAAAACTAGGTTTACAGGCGATGATTGAAGTATCTATTTTTGCTGCGCTTGCAATGTTACTTGATTTGTTGCCATCGATTAAAATTATACCTTCAATCTCCATTTCTTTATCAATGATCCCTATTTTTATCGTAGCTTTTAGATGGGGATTTTTAGCCGCAATTATCTCAGGGTTTTTATGGGGAATTCTGCAGGTAACATTAGGAGATGCCTGGATTTTGACACCTACCCAAGCATTTATCGAATACTTTATTGCCTTTACATTTGTTGGATTTTCGGGACTTTTTGCTCGTTTAGTAAAAGAGAATTTGAAAGAAAATTTAAAAGGACGTGCCCTCTTCTGGGTAGTTATTGCGATATTCGTTGGAAGTATTGCACGTTACTTTTGGCATTTTGTGGCTGGTGTTATTTTCTTTAAAAGCTATGCCATTGAAGCAGGAAAATCGCCATTTATTTTCTCATTGATTACGAACGGAACAACCTTTTTCTTTACTGCCCTGGGCTGTGCAATCGTACTCGTGTTACTAATTGGCAGGGCGCCACAATTAATAACGTCAGCAAATCGAAACGAAGGAAATAAATAGATTAAAAGAGGCTGGGACAAAAC
>NZ_JFBD01000080.1 GCF_000709085.1 Virgibacillus alimentarius
CAAAATTCGGGGGTTAATCCGGTGTGTTTTCTGCACCAATGTCAGAACTGGCCCTTATCCACTTCTTAATTTTAAATGTTCTTTTTCTTTCATACTTAAAAATCCCCCTTTAGATAATTCGTCATCTAAAGAGGGGGAATTTAGGCATTAATTTTTAAGGATTGATAGTGAAGCGAATTTTGATACAATTCTTTGAAAAAGCAGAATGATCAAGTAATCAACTTTTTTCTTAAAATAATAAAAACCTCCAAGTAACTCTGTAATTACGCTTTATATTGGAAGTGGACCGAACAACACACCAATTAGGGTTAATTTAGGCGAATAAATCGTCCCTACAGTCGCAAAATAGGCTGAAAATACATACCACAAAAGAATGTAGGTTTTAGTTAAAAAACATAGCGGATAATCCATGATATCTTAAATATAGAGTCCACTATTATTATAGTATAGTTTTCCATGAAAAAACCTTATGCTGGGTGCAATTGCTGACTAAACAGTCCATTATGTTAACAAGTATTCCCTTAGAGATTAATCGTATATTACACTTTTTCCTTGTTCGCTTAACTTTTTTAAAGATGTAAGCATATGATTTATTTCTTCGTCGGAATGTCTTTCCCATGAACCTAGTTCAGCTATTATTTTCAAAGGTGATTTAGACCTATAGGAACGTGTTGGATTTCCAGGAAATCTTTTGTTAGTTACATTCGGATCATTTTCAAAATCACCCAATGGTTCCACAATATAAATTCTTTCCTTTAACCCGGATGTTCCTAATTCAGCACCCCATTTAGCAGCATCTAATGTGGCAGTAAAATATATATGGTTGGATTTTTTATCTTGAAAATTTGATACATATTGAGCCTCTAATAAATATCCAATTTTCAGTTCTGCTTTTGTGCCATGAAAAAAAGGCCCCTTATCTAAGACACTTTTATCATTCATACGGACACACTCCCTAATATTTTTTAAAAATTGTGTATAACATTGTCTGCAATTATAGTATTTCTATATACCCTTCTGTTCTATTCACCCTTATCCTTTGTTCGTCTCTGATCATCTTCGTAGCATGTTCTACACCGACTACTGCTGGCAGGCCGTATTCACACTCAATCACTGCTCCATGGGTCATCAGTCCACCCACTTCGGTGACAAGTCCTTTGATGGATACAAACAATGGTGTCTAGCTTGGATCAGTAAACGAAGTGATTAATATATCTCCATCTGCCAGGTCAGCATCTTCTATGTTCAGGATGACACGTGCCCTTCCCTCTATATCACCGGAGGAAACAGCTAATCCGGCAATCGCATTCTCTGGCAAATTCTCACTTTTGTACTCACCTGTAATTATATCACCGTCAGACGTGATAACACGCGGAGGATTGAGTTTTTCATATAATCTATATACATTTTTTCGTTCGATGACGATTTGATAATCCAGTTGATTAGTTGTTACAGCTTCATGTAGTTCTTCAAACGTGACTTCTTTCTCGATAACGTTAGCTTGCACAAGCAGTTTAGCCTCTTTCAGCAGAGCCTGCTATAGATGAAGTAGTAAATACAAAATTTTATAAAGCGTTCAAAGTTTCCTTATTCAGATAAAATCATGAGAGATAATTTGGGAAGTTGTTTTGAATTGCGTGAGGCTGTTTTATACGTTGTTTAATAGCTTTTTTATTTCTATTCATTGCGTTGAATTGTATACCTTTTTGTTACCTTTTCATCAAAAAACGAGGTCTGCTTATCAGCAAACCCCGTCATATCAAGCATTATTCAATTAGGCTTACATCATGCCCGGCATTCCGCCGCCCATGCCGCCCATATCAGGCATTCCGCCACCTTCATTTTCTTCAGGAAGGTCAGCTACTACAGCTTCAGTTGTTAGGAACATAGCCGCAACAGAAGCAGCATTTTGAAGTGCTGAGCGTGTAACTTTTGTTGGGTCAACAATACCAGCTTCAATCATGTTTACCCAATCTCCGCTTGCAGCGTCAAATCCAGTACCGATCTTTTCGCCTTTCAAACGTTCTACAACAATGGAACCTTCTAACCCAGCATTGTGTGCGATTTGACGTACTGGCTCTTCAAGTGCACGAAGTACGATACTAGCACCTGTAGCTTCATCATCTTGAAGTGATAATTCGCCTACTTTATTGTAAACATTTACTAGAGCAGTACCACCACCGGATACCATTCCTTCTTCAACACCTGCACGTGTTGAGTTTAATGCGTCTTCCATGCGCAATTTACGCTCTTTTAGTTCTGTTTCAGTTGCAGCACCAACTTTAATTACTGCTACACCGCCAGCTAATTTAGCAAGACGCTCTTGTAGTTTTTCTTTATCGAATTCAGAAGTGGTTTCTTCTGCTTGTGCACGAATTTGTCCAACACGTGAAGAAATAGCTTCAGGATTCCCAGATCCTTCTACTACTGTTGTGTTGTCTTTTGTTACAACAACTTTTGATGCACGACCTAGTTGCTCCATAGTTGTACCTTTCAACTCTAGACCAAGGTCTTCTGTAACTACTTCTGCACCTGTTAAGATTGCGATGTCTTCAAGCATTGCTTTACGACGGTCACCAAATCCAGGAGCTTTTACAGCTACAACATTAAACGTACCGCGAAGTTTATTTAGTACTAATGTAGCAAGTGCTTCTCCTTCTACATCCTCTGCGATCATAAGAAGTGGTTTACCTTGTTGAACAACTTGTTCTAAAACAGGTAATACTTCTTGAATATTTGAGATCTTTTTATCAGTGATTAAAATATAAGGATCATCCAATACTGCTTCCATTTTGTCTTGGTCAGTAACCATATATGGAGAAGCATATCCACGATCAAATTGCATACCTTCTACAACTTCAAGTTCGGTGTTGAACCCTTTCGATTCTTCAATCGTAATTACACCATCATTTCCAACGCGTTCCATTGCTTCAGCAATCATACTTCCTACTTCGTCATCTCCAGCTGAAATAGAAGCAACTTGTGCAATTTCTTCTTTACTTTCAATAGGCTGTGAAATAGATTGCAATTCATTTACAGCTGTTTCTACTGCTTTTTCAATTCCACGACGGATTCCAACTGGGTTTGCACCAGAAGTAACGTTCTTCAAACCTTCACGAATCATTGCTTGGGCAAGAACTGTTGCAGTTGTTGTACCATCACCAGCTACATCATTTGTTTTAGATGCTACTTCAGATACAAGTTGTGCACCCATGTTTTCAAAACGGTCTTCAAGTTCAATTTCTTTAGCGATTGTTACACCATCATTTGTAATTAAAGGGGAGCCAAACTTTTTATCTAAAACAACGTTACGACCCTTTGGTCCTAAAGTTACTTTTACTGCGTTTGCTAATGTATCTACACCTCTTAGTAAAGAACCGCGAGCGTCTTCACTAAATTTAATTTCTTTAGCCATATTATAATAACCTCCTCAAAATATTTTTCTTAAGTATAATCAAGATAGATTAGCCAATTACCGCCAAAATATCACTTTCACGAAGAATTAAGTATTCAGTGCCTTCATATTTCACTTCAGTACCTGCAAATTTAGAGAAAATAATATGATTACCTTCTGCAACTTCAGGTGCTACTCTTTCACCATTTTCTGTAACACGGCCAGAACCAACTGCAACTACTTTACCTTCTTGTGGTTTTTCTTGTGCAGAGTCTGGAAGTACGATGCCACTTGCAGTTTTTTCCTCTTTTTCAACAAGCTCGATTACAACACGATCTCCTAGTGGTTTAATCATGTAGACAACCTCCTTAATTCATAATCTATGTTTTATTATTAGCACTCATCAAACACGAGTGCTAATACCAATTATTATAATAAATAATTATATTAAAAAATGCAAGCATTATCATTCAACTTTTTCCTCGTATCTATTTTTCCATTCACCATAAAATATAATGAACCATTATATTATTAGAACGATGAAAGATATGATAAAATCTATATTAGTGTTTTTTCAGTGAAAAACTACTGCTATATTTAACACTTCAAACATAATCTATACAAATACGAAATTTTAAAGGAGTCGTTCTGTTTTGACAAAGCGTTATTGGTGGGTCATTATAACCTATATCATAATGCAATTCTCTGGAGTCTTGTTTGCTCCAATTCTTTATACTGCGTTACCAATCAGTAAATTTCAAGCTGTTATTTCTTGGAGCATTATAAGTTTTATCATTGGTCTTATTGTGGTACTCGTTCTAATGAAACCGGATATGAAAATGGAAAGAAATATAAATGCCGCTAGTCCTGGCCAGATGATTTTATGGTCTTTTGTCGGTTTATTTATGGCATATGTTGCCCAAGGGCTTGCCATTACAATTGAAACAAATTTATTTGGTATTAAACCTGGCTCAGCAAATACTGAAGCCATTGTCAATATTGCACGATCTGCACCTTTATTTATCATAATACCAGCACTCATTGCACCAATTTTAGAGGAAATTATTTTTCGTAAAATTATTTTTGGTGTATTATACACACGTACAAACTTTTTTATTGCTGCTGTTTTATCCGCCCTTGTCTTCGGAATTATTCACGGAGAACCTATGCATATTTTGATCTACGCTTCAATGGGATTTGTATTCGCGTTTTTATATGTAAAAACAAAACGGATCATCGTGCCAATTATTGTACACATGGCTTTAAATACAATTTCAGTCATTGTCCAGCTTTCATTTGATCCAGAAGACCTCGAACGAATACAAAACCAACTTGAGCAAGCGCAAATGATTTTTATTGGAGGCTAATTTATGAGAATATCACCAAGAGGAATAGCGATCGTCTATTTTTTAATGGGTGCTCTCTTTATTTATATTGCAATCAATAGTGTGACAGATACGGTATGGAATACCTTAACGATTATTTTCACCATCGTAGCTACACTAGATTTCATTGTAGGATTTCGATATTGGAGAATGCATCTATACTTAAAAAAACATAATAAAAAGAAATAGGCCGCAAAAAAGTATTGTGTGTTCCCTTTTAAGGATTAAGGAGGCAACACATCTAATTAAAAAGCTAAATAGCATGCGAAAATCATAGTGGTTTTCACATGCTATTTTTTTTGGCCCATCATGCTTATACCATAAATCAAATCCAAATTGGAATCAAAAATCGCAACACTAGAAAACTATTCAAATGTTGCGGTTTTAAATAGGTATGGATAACTGCGCAGATCGCATCACAGATCAAATTGAAAAGTACGCTTCTATTTCGCAGCCCAATTCTACTTTATGTACTCGTATAATCAAATAAAGAGCTTATTCCTATTATACGACTGAGATTGGATCTCATATCTTTAATGAAGGAACTTTTCATTGTTATCCAACTGGGTTCATCAGGCAGTCATACACTTCAAATTTCCTAATAGAACATAGAAAATTAAGTTCTGCTTACAGACCCTCATCAAGCGGATAATGTTTAAGGAAATAAACCAATGCTTGTAATTCTACAGCCAAGTCAATATGATGAACACGAATATGTTCTGGTACACTGATTCTTGCTGGTGTAAAGTTCAAAATTCCTTCAATTCCGCAATCTACAAGCCTGGTAGTAATTCCATCCGCTTCACTTGCAGGTATGGTTAGAATGGCCACTTTGACATCACCAATTCTGTCCTCTAATTCAGCGATGTGATAGATAGGCACGCCTCCGACATTTCCTTCTGACTTACTCGGATCAGAGTCAAAAGCCATAACAATCTTTGTATTATTATTTTTAGTAAAATTATAATTTAAAAAAGCTGTCCCTAAATTCCCAACACCAATTAAGGCAACCTCAGTTACCTCATCCTGGTCTAATGTTTTTCTAAAAAAGCCGAGTAAATATTCAACATTGTAGCCATAACCTTTTTTCCCTAATGCGCCAAAGTAAGAAAAATCCCTTCTAATTGTTGCAGAATCAACTTTTACTGCTTCACTGAGTTCTTTTGAAGAAACCCGGGCTTTCCCTTGGTGATTTAGATTATTTAAAAAACGATAGTATAGTGGCAATCGTTTTGCAGTTGCTTGTGGAATTTTACTTTGCTCCATCAATCTTCCTCCGTATCTTTTCGTAAATAATCACCGGATTTACCACCCTTTTTCTCTAGCAGATAAGTATTTCCGATAACCATTCCTTTATCAATGGCTTTACACATATCATATATTGTTAGAGCGGTTGCTGACGCTGCTGTCAGCGCTTCCATTTCTACTCCTGTACTTCCTTTTGTTTTTACAAAAGCTTCTATTCCTAATTCGTATGTGGTATCTGAAACTGACCAGTGAAACGAAATATCAATGCTTTTTAATTGAAGGGGGTGGCACATCGGAATCCAGTCAGATGTTTTTTTGGCAGCCATCACTCCAGCGACTTGGGCGACAGCGAGAACATCTCCTTTATCTATTTGGTTCTGAGTAATTTTCTTATAAATTTCCTGATTGACGAATATACTGGATTTAGCAACGGCTATACGCTCTGTTTCGTCTTTTTTGCTGATATCAACCATTCGCGCTCTTCCCTGTTCATTAAAGTGAGTAAAATTTGACATTATCTCATCTCCAATTTTTTTATCTTAATCCCTATTCTAGCAGAAAAATATTCATAAGTCGTGATTAATTTCACAATAGTATTGCCTGCCCGATTTCAAATAGGATACACTGGGATTATACAGACGAGGTGACACAAATGATAATAATGCAATTAAATGATGTTTCAAAATCCTTTGGGGCAGAGGAAATTTTAAAAAACGTAAAACTTGAAATAAAAAGAAATGACCGAATTGCTATCGTTGGGAGGAACGGTGCAGGAAAATCAACCTTGCTGAGAATAATGGCTGGAGAAATTTCCTATGATGAAGGAGAAATATACAAACCAAAAGACTTATCCATTGGTTATTTATCACAGCATACAGCATTGGAGTCTGCTAAATCCATTTGGAATGAGATGTTAGGGGTCTTTGACCATTTGCGTCAGCAAGAACAAGAACTCCGTGCAATAGAAAGGCAAATGGAAAATGCAGCATCCTTATCAGCTGAAAACTATGAGAAACTATTGCAAAATTATGATGTACTACAGCAAGAATTTGAATCTGGAGATGGCTATAACTATGAAGCTGAGATTAAAGCCGTTTTGTCAGGGTTACATTTCCACCATTATGACTACGAAACACCGATTAATGAATTAAGCGGCGGACAAAAAACAAGATTGGCCCTGGGAAAATTACTATTAAAGAAACCTGATCTGCTTATATTGGATGAACCGACAAACCATTTAGATATTGAAACACTTTCCTGGTTAGAGAGTTACTTAAACAGCTATCCTGGAGCTGTTACGATTGTATCTCATGATAGGTATTTTTTAGATAAGACCGTTTCGATTGTGTACGAAATTTCCCGTCATAATACCAAAAAATACCATGGCTCCTATAGCAAATTTCTTGAACAAAAGGCATTAGATCACGCCCGGGAATTGAAAGAGTATGAAAAACAGCAAATAGAAATTAAAAACATGGAAGATTTCATTCAGAGAAACATTGCTCGTGCTTCAACAACGAAGCGAGCACAAAGCAGAAGAAAACAGCTACAGAAAATGGAGAAGCTCGATCGTCCACTAGGTGATGAAGCATCCGCCTCATTCTCCTTTCAAGTGAACAAAAGAAGTGGAGATGATGTGCTGAAAATGAAACAGGTAGCTTTTCGCTACGACAAAGAAAATGCACCTTTATTTACAAATGTAAATTTATCTGCTAATCGAGGAGAACGGATTGCACTTGTTGGTCCTAATGGTGTTGGAAAGACCACCTTATTAAAAGTGATTTTAGGGAGGCTTAAACAAGATCAGGGACAGATTCACATTGGGACGAATGTGCAACTTGGTTATTACGATCAGGAGCAAACAAATTTAACCTCCTCCAAATCAGTGCTGCAGGAATTATGGGATGAATACCCTACCATAAATGAGAAAGATATCCGTACCGTGCTAGGCAATTTCTTATTCTCTGGAGACGATGTGCTAAAATTAGTTCACACGCTTAGCGGAGGAGAGAAAGCTCGACTAGCTTTAGCGAAGTTAATGATGAAAAAAGCGAATTTGCTTATTTTAGACGAACCAACAAACCATTTGGATATTGACAGTAAAGAAGTATTGGAGTCTGCATTAATTGACTACCCTGGGACCATTATTTTTGTTTCTCACGACCGCTATTTTATCAATAAAGTTACGGATCAGGTTGCAGAAATGAATCAAGATGGCATAACTATTTATTTGGGAGACTATGATTATTATATAGAAAAAAAACAAGAAGAAGCAGAGATAGCCAGACTTAACCAAACCGAAGAAATAATGGAGCATAAAGAAAAGAAAAAGAAGCTTAGTTTTAAAGAAGAAAAATTGATTCAAAGTGAACAAAGAAAAAAAGAACGACAAATTGTAAAATTGGAAGAAACTATTGATGCTCTTGAAACAGAGCTCGTAACATTGGAAGAGGAAATGGCTGAACCCGAAATTTATGAAGATCATAAAAAATCACTAGAACTCACGGAAAAAGTAAACAAGATCAAGCTAGAGCTCGAACAACTTATGGATGAATGGACGGTTTTACAAGATTAACTCTTTTTTAAAAAGAGTATCTGTTTATTCGACAAAAAAAGGGAAAATGAATTTCTTGTCGAATATAATGGTTATAGAATGAATATAATGAAGGAGGTAAAGCCACATGCGAAGATATAGGCGTAGAAATACACCAGCTTTTACAGTGTTAGCCTATTTTACATTTTTTGCTGGTGTAGCTTTATTTTGTATTGGCCTCTATAATGCTGATAACTTGCAATTAAATGAAAAAGGATATTATATCGCAGTAATGATATTAGTAGCAGTTGGCGCCATATTAACACAGAAAGTAACTAGAGATAATGCGGAAGATGATGAGATTATTGCTGAGCAAGAAAGAGATCAAAACATTTCTAAAAAAGTGGATTGATCAATGAATACAAAAGGGGTATCCTGAAAATAATTCCTTTCAGGATACCCCTTTTTTACTTTAAAAATAGTATCTATTATTTAAAAAGATAATCATTTTGAATAGTGTATTCTACCGCAACTCTATATACAAGCCCAAACCCCAGCATTGTGGATAAAATGGAACTTCCTCCATAACTTATTAACAATAGCGGGATCCCGGTTATCGGCATAATACCTATTGTCATCCCGATATTTTGAAATGCATGAATAAGTAACAAACTCATGAAACCGAAACACAAATATGCGCCAAAATCATTATACTGATAGATTTTTAAACCTAGTGTTACTAGTTTATATAACAAAAGGAAATAGACAAAAATAACCGCTGCACTTCCTATAAAACCAAAACTCTCACCGATCACAGAAAATATAAAGTCTGTATGTGCCTCCGGAAGCTGAACTTGCAGGCTGCTCATTCCTTTACCTGTCAATTGCCCCGAACCGATAGCCGACATCGATCTTTCGATATGGAATCTGTCATTACCAGATTGACTATTTGGATCAAACCATGTTAACACACGGTCTGCCTGGTAAGGCTTTATCCCAATTGCTGTAGCAGCATCCGGAAATTTAACAATCAAGGCTATAGAAGCTGCTGCAATAAGCAGCATCCCTAGGATTAGCGTAACAATAATTTTCCAATCAATCCCCGAGAGGATTACTAACATGCCTGCAATAAAAAGGAACACGACCGATGTACCGAAATCAGGCTGCTGAAAAACGAAGAAAACTGGAAGTGCAGTGACTGCAGCAAGTTTCGCCAAAAGCATAACATCACTTTTCAGTGTGCTTTTTCTATATTTTTCCTTATGTTTACTAATAACTGCAGCTAAATATAAAATGGTTGTAATTTTAGTAAACTCTGCTGGTTGTAAAGATAAACCAGGAATAGATGTGAACCAGCTTTTTGCTCCATTTATCGTCCGAGCTATACTTTCAGGACTTAGGAACAAAATAATTAAAATGAGCACCCCAAAAGCATAGGCGTAAACACTCATTTTATATAGCTGATCTAAATCAAGAAATTGTATAGTTGCTACAAATAAGGCGCCAACTGTAAACCATGCTAGTTGTTTTAAAACAAAGTTATTACCTGCATATTGCTCCAGATGCTGAGCATTATAAATAGCCACTAAACTAATGCATATACAAAGAAATAGCAAAAAAATAAAATCATGTTGTATATAATACGATTGCCTTTTAGACATTGTGGTATCACCAAATTTCTGTCATCTTATTTTAAACGACTCTTCGATTAACTTACCATCCACAAATTTTAATATTTAAATTATCCACAAGCATATTCACAAAAGATTGCTCTTTAATGGACTTTATGTGTAGTTATAAACATAATCCACATAATTATCTATATTAATCCACACTTATTATCCACAGCCTGTCACTTGAATAATCAAGTATCCTGTTATTTATCCACACATCAGTGGATAAATAAGTCACAGTTTTATCTTAATAATAATGAAGGATTGGCATTTAACTTCAAATCGGATCGTTTTCCTTGTTCGTAAGCAATTGTTCCAGCTGCGGCAATCATTGCTGCATTATCGGTACACAAATGTATAGAGGGAATAAGCAGGGATATATTGGTACCACTAAATTGTTTCTCTAATGCTGCACGGAGTCCTTTATTTGCTGCAACCCCTCCAGCAACAATTACTTGTTTTACCCTATATTCATCTGCTGCTCGTTTTGTTTTCTTTGTTAAAACGTCTATTACACTTGCCTGAAAACTAGCAGCGATATCAACTTTTTCTATATGTTCTCCGCGTTGTCGAGCATTGTGAACTTTATTAATAACTGCAGATTTGAGACCGCTAAAACTAAAGTCATAACTATCATTTTCTAGCCACGCGCGTGGAAAGGAAATGGTTTCTTCTCCTTGGCTTGCTAAGCAATCAATATGTGGCCCACCAGGATATGGTAATTCTAACATTCGAGCTACTTTGTCATAAGCTTCTCCAGCCGCATCATCACGTGTTTCACCTATAACTTCATAACTTCCATGTTCTCTCATTAGAACTAATTCCGTATGGCCGCCAGAAACGATTAACGCAAGTAATGGAAATTCAAATTCATTTTCCAGTCTATTTGCATAAATATGACCAGCAATATGATGTACACCTATCAATGGTTTTTGTTTAGCAAATGCCAAAGCTTTTGCGGTATTTACGCCTACAAGCAATGCCCCAACAAGACCAGGCCCTTCAGTTACTGCAATCGCATCAATATTTTCCCATGTGAGCTCTGCTTGATTAAATGCTTCCTCTAGAACAATTGTCATTTGTTCTACATGATGTCGGGAAGCAATCTCTGGAACTACGCCTCCAAACCGTTTATGACTCTCAATCTGGGAAGCGACAACATTCGAGAAAATTTTTGTGCCATTTTTTACAATGGCTACAGCAGTCTCATCACAACTTGTTTCAATACCTAATATATATAAATCATTCTTCATTTAATTTCACCCACATTACAATAGCATCTTCCTGATCATCCGTATAATAATTTTTGCGAATGCCCCCTGGCACAAGACCAAACTTCCGGTACATTTTCTGCGCAATTACATTCGACTTTCGTACCTCTAATGATAAACGTTTAACTCCATTTTTCATCGCTTGATATGCAACGTACTGAAAAAGTTTTTCTCCTAACTTATTCCCGCGAAATTTTGGTAAAATTGCAATATTCGTAATTTGTGCATCATCTAACACAATCCATAAACCAGCATATCCGATAATTTTATTATCTAGCACCATAACAAAATAATGCGCATGCTGATTTTCAACAACCTCTTGATGAAAAATATCTTCCGGCCAATGTGTTTGGAAAGAAGCTAATTCGACTTCCATAACTTGCGGTATGTCTTTCACTTCCATTTTCCTGATCATTAATTCAGCCATCATGCTTATTTCCCTTTTTAGATTTCAGCCAATTGGCTTCTGCTTCAGCTAAACGCAAATAATTAGGTGTTAATAAATGCGTATCGTCAGCTGGTTTCGTTTTTCCGGCTAATGCTAAATGTGAAGGGCTCGTCTGATGAAAAGGACCTTCAGGAAGAATAGCCTGGCTTCCTATATACGATATAATTTTTTCTTTATATAAATGAATATCCGGACTTAAAAAAAGAATTTCCTTACCCATTTGGGATAATTCATGAAGCCAATCATCCATGTTTACATTCTTTTCCTTATCCGTCTCGATAAGCCGACTGTTCTTCCATTGATATAAACCAGTATAAACCATTTCACGCCGTGCATCGAAAAACGGACATATGTAAGAATTAAAAAATTTCCCTTGATATGCAAGTGCTTCCAGACTAGAAACACCTGTGATAGGAATATTTAAAGCCCAAGCCAAGGTCTTAGCTGTCGCCAGTCCAATTCGGACACCTGTATATGAGCCGGGGCCCTTAGCAACAACAACTTTATTTAATTGTTCTGGAGTTATACTAACCTCTCTCATTAGTTGATCAATCGCAGGCATCAACCTAACAGAGTGATTTTTAGCTATGTTAGTAACCGTTTCTCCAATAATTATTTCATCTTTAAGAATTGCGACGCCCATTAATTGATTTGATGTATCAATCGCAAGTATATTCATTCGAGCTACTCCTTCATATAATATAGCTGTGATTATAGTGTTTAGCCAATTAGTTCGTTTATTATCCAGTCAAAATGCACACCTTTTGGAGAAAAGGTTAACATCCTAGTATTCTCATCCATGTATTTTATATGAATATTTAAACGCTCTGACGGAAGAAAATCTTTAATAAATTGGGCCCATTCGACTACAGAAACACCATCACCATTAAAATATTCAGCAAAACCAATATCCTCGTCTGAATGTTCTAATCGGTAAACATCCATATGATAGAAAGGCAATTCACCTTCATACTCTTTTATAATTGTAAACGTTGGGCTGCTCACCGTTCGTTTGACGCCTAGCCCTCGTGCGATCCCTTTTGTAAAGGCGGTTTTTCCTGCACCTAGATCTCCCTCTAGCGTAATAACATCACCAGGTTTCAGCAATAAAGCCAGCCTTTCACCTAATCGGGTTGTTTCCTCCACAGCATATGTTTTTATTTGATGTTCTTTCATTATAACACCTACTTTTTATGTATATAACCATCTTTCTGTAATAACTGTCTATCCTTATTATCATGCAGAAACACATATCCTACTTCATCTACGCTATAATGAACATAACCAATTTTGGTAATTGGAGTTTGGCTTTTTTCTGCAGCTTCCTTCACATCTAGCCAACTTTCTTTAGCTACCGTGCCCAATAGTTCAAAATCCTCTCCCCCGAATAATTTCCATTTCCGCTGTAAATCCAAGGGAAACTGTTGGTAGGATTGACTTATTGGAAGCTGCTCATCATATAAATGAATACTTACCCCAGAAGCAACAGCAATCTCAGAAGCTTCGTTTGCAATCCCATCACTAACATCATTTAAAGCTACCCTTGGCAGATCAGCCAAAGCTTTAGCAAAATCTACTCTCGGTAAAGGCTTTTGATGTTTCTTTATATAATAATCTTTATTTTCATATTTATTTTCATTTAATAGTATATGCATTCCCGCCTGTGAGTCACCCAACGTACCAGTAACAAACACAATATCGCCATTTCTCGCACTTGAGCGATAACGAGCCTTATTTCTTTCTGTATAACCGATAACAGTTATGGAAACAGCTAATTCTTTTCCGAAAACAGTATCTCCACCTATTAAATCCATCTGATACACTGCAGCTATCTCCCTCATACCATGAAAAATTTGATCTACGTCTTTCATAGACCACGTTTTTGGAATAACGATTGAAACAAGGTAAAAGGTTGGAGAAGCTCCCATAGCTGCTAAATCACTAATATTAGCAGCTAAACCACGATACCCGACATGATAAGGTTCCATCGTTTTTCGAGAAAAATGAACATCTTCAACAAATGTATCAACAGCTGTTACAATATCTTGCGCCGGTTGCCGAAAGACTGCTGCATCATCACCTATTCCCTTAAGAAGGGAAGATTGCTTATAAGAATGCTGTTTAATTGAATCGATAAAAGAAAATTCATCCATATATTTATCACCAAATTTTTTTAAGACTACGTTAATCATAGCAAAACAGCGAGAAAAGAAAAAGAAAATAGTTGAAACAGATAATTTGTTTTTATGTAATTTCTTATACTTTAACTAAAATAAGATGCAATAATTTAAAATCCAAATCAAAACAAATGCACATAATTTATATAAAATTATGTGCATCTATGTATTTAGAAAAATTATTGAATTTTAAATATGGCGGTCTGGACGGGACTCGAACCCGCGACCTCCTGCGTGACAGGCAGGCATTCTAACCAACTGAACTACCAGACCAAAATGATATATATCTTTTGTTAATAATTAGATGTTAAAGGAAATAAAAGGCCGGAAATATATTTATCCATAAATCAATATATCTCCCTCTAACAACTAAATTTTTAGCGATGTTTAAGAGAGAGATCTCAATGCTTTTGCAATTATTATTTAATTTGGTTGCGGGAGCAAGATTTGAACTTGCGACCTTTGGGTTATGAGCCCAACGAGCTACCAGACTGCTCCATCCCGCGATATATAATATTATTTCAAAGCCTGGCGGCGTCCTACT
>NZ_JFBD01000081.1 GCF_000709085.1 Virgibacillus alimentarius
CCTAAACCACCTGCTAGTAATAACACTACAGCAATTGCAGTTATTAAGACACCCCATATCATTTTTACGAGCAGATTCGGATTTAAGCTACCTCTTGACGTCATACTCCCTAATATATATGTTGCTGAATCTGCTGATGTAACTAAAAATGTAAAAATAAGGATAAGCGATAAAATAGATAATATATTTGTAAGCGGAAGGTTCCCAAATGTCTCAAATAATGCAACTGCGAGATCTGCATTTACCGCTTCAGCAATTGCAGTACCTTCGTTTAAGTCACTAAATAAAGCAGTTCCGCCAAAAGTTGCTATCCACAAGCAGGCTATTGCAGGAGGAACAATTAATACACCAAATACAAATTCACGTATGGTTCTTCCTCTTGACACACGGGCTACAAACGCACCTACAAATGGGGACCAGGCAATCGTCCATGCCCAGTAAAATATCGTCCAGTCCCGCACCCATGTACCTCCCTGGTACGGAGTGAGACGTAAACTATATTGAACAAAATTAGTTAAATAATCACCTAAACCTAATACGAAAGTATTTAATATAAATACAGTTGGCCCAGCAAAAAATACAAATGCCAGTAATAAAAGACACAAACCCAAGTTTACATTACTAAGCCATTTGATTCCTTTATTTAACCCTGTACTAGATGATATCAAATAGGTGAACAGCATGATTGCAGCAATAGTCATTTGAATCCAGATAGAATTTGGTACATCAAAGACAGTTTTCAATCCCCCATTCATCTGGAGAATACCAAGACCAAGAGATGTCGCCACTCCCATTACAGTCGCAATTACTGCTAGAGTATCAATGGTCTTTCCTATTGTTTTGTTTTTACCTATCACGGGCTCAATGGATGTTGAAATTAACCCGCCCTTGCCTTTTTTAAATTGTAGATAAGCAATTATTAAACCTACAACCGCAAAAACAGACCACTGACTGATTCCCCAATGGAAAAAGGCATATCCCATTGCAATACGGGCTGCTTCTTCCGTTTGCGCTTCTAGACCGGGGAACGGTGTTTCGAAAAAATGGCTCATTGGTTCTGCAACACCCCAGAACACTAAGCCTGCTCCAAACCCTGCTGAAAACAACATGCCAATCCAAGTAAAAAAAGGATATTCCGGTCTGGAGTGCGAAGGTCCCAAACGGACTTTACCATATTTACCAATTGATAAAGTAATTAAAAATATAATAAAGATAAAAATAGACAGCAGATAAAACCAACCAAAGTTAGTGGTTGTAAAACTAAAGAGCTTTTCACTAACTTCCCCAAATTTACCTGGCATAATAGCTCCAATGATTACTAGTAACGAAACAACGAATGCAGATACAAAAAAAACGGGATTTTTATACGTATGTTTTTTCATAAATTATCCTTTCAAATATTTTTATAGTATGTATCGACCTATATGTATACCACAAAATCACTTATGTAAAACTCCTCCTTGCTTATTTCTTAATTTTCGTTAGGCATCAACCTATTCTTTTATGTACTAAATAGAATAACCAAACATTCACTATATTAACACTATCACGATAAAAATAAAATCCCACTTTAGAATGATAACATTGGATATACAAAAGAAGTCTAACCCAAATGGTCAGCTCCTCTTTTATATCCAACATGATAACTAGGCTCTCTGCAGCATTCGTTCCAGTGCAATCATTGCGTTCTTTGAAACGGACTTTTCTACTATAATTTGATTATTAATCTCACCTTCATTTAATGTTTCTAATGTCCATAATAAATGCGGCAAATCAATTCGATTCATCGTTAAGCAAGGACACATGTGAGGGTTAAGTGAAAAAACTTCTTTATCTGCATGTTGGTTTGTCAATCGATTAACAAGATTCATTTCTGTACCGACAGCCCACTTTGTTCCAGCTTGAGCCTTCGAGATTGTTTCAATAATATATTTTGTAGAACCACAGTAGTCGGATAATGCAACAACTTCTCTGCTGCATTCTGGATGTACGATAATGTTTACATCCGATTTTGATTTTCTTACCTGTTCAATATTATTTACTGTAAAGTTTTCATGTACAGAACAATGCCCCTTCCATAAGATCACTTTCACAGCTTCGGGATCCCCATCATATTCAAACGTATCCGTAATCGGATTCCAAATCGCCATTTTATCTAATGGAACACCTAGATCGTATGCTGTGTTTCTGCCTAAGTGCTGATCTGGTAAAAACAGAATTCGCTCCTTCTGTGTAAAGGCCCACTCAAGCATCTTCCTTGCATTGGAGGATGTTACGGTTGCACCACCATTTTGTCCAACAAATGACTTGATCGCTGCAGTAGAATTCACGTAAGTTAAAGGCAAAATAGTATCACCAAAATTTTCCTGCATGACTTTCCATCCGCGCTCCGTCTGATTAATATCAGCCATATCAGCCATAGAACACCCCGCACGCATATCCGGTAGAATGACTTTTTGCTCATTCCCAGTCAAAATATCTGCTGTCTCAGCCATAAAGTGGACGCCACAAAACACAATATACTCCGCCTCTTTATTCTTGGCAGATACTTGGGCGAGCTTTAAAGAGTCACCAGTTACATCAGCAAACTGAATGACTTCATCTTTTTGATAATGGTGACCTGGAATAAATAATTTAGATCCAAATTTGTCTTTTATTGTGCGGACACGTTCTTCCATTTCAGGTATCGAAAGCTTTTTGTATTTTTCCGGAAGTGTTTGACTATCCTCATTTTGAATCAAATCTAATAAACTCATTTTATCTCCTCCTCACATACGGTTAAGCTAATATCCAACGCTTTTACGGAATGCGTAATATATCCAAGCGAAATATAATCGGCACCTAAGTTCCGGTATTTAGCTAAATTGCCTAATGTAATCCCGCCAGAAATTTCGGTTACGACCAAATCTGGAACATAGGATACTAATTCTTTTACTTGTTTTGGACTGCAATTATCAAACATAATCACATCTGCCTTCGCTTCCACTGCTTCGATAACTTGTTCTTTTGTTTCTGTCTCGACCTCGACATTTACCATATGACCAATATTTTCTCTCACCCTTTGAACAGCTTCGGTAATCGATCCGCAAAAAGAAATATGATTGTCTTTTATCATCACACCGTCATATAATCCGAACCGGTGATTTCTGCCGCCACCAACAGTTACTGCATACTTTTCTAGCATCCTTAACCCTGGTGATGTTTTTCTCGTATCACATATTTTCGTATGCTTATCATTTAATGTTTGGACACTTTTATTGGTTATTGTAGAAATACCGCTCATTCTTTGAAGCAAATTTAAAATCACACGTTCCCCAGTCAATAAATAAGTGATTGGACCTGTTACTTCAGCAATAACATCTCCTTCATAAACACGATCCCCATCTTGATAAAACGTTTTCACTTCAATAGCAGGATCAAATAAATAATACCCTTCCTTAATTACATCCAACCCCGAAATAATACCTTCTTCTTTGCTGATAAATACACCTTTCCCACATTCAGTAATTGGAAAAATTGCCTGACTTGTTATATCTCGATCACCCATATCCTCTTCAAAAAAAGCGTGGAGAAGGGTACGTAGTTTGATTAGATTCATGTTATAAAGCCCCTTTACTCTTAAAATTATGCTCATCTATGTGACGGGTAATGCGCTGTTTACACCATTGCTCCACTTGTACTGGATAATCCGAACGATGATGACCTCCTCGACTTTCCGGGCGTTCCAACGCAGATGTCGTTATTAACCATGCAGTAGTTAACATATTTACAATTTCAACTTCATTTTTAGACAGCTCGTATAGAGTTTGATTGAAGAAGTCATATTTTTCCAACCACGCTTTCATTTTTTGTAAATTCTTTGCATTACGGATAACACCCACATATTTCATCATTTTATCTTTTAACTCTTTCTTCTGAGGAAGTACGGTGTGATTTATTAACTTCCCTTCCCCCTGTTTACACGCTTTTTCAAGATCACCAGAAGGGACAAGCCTATCTTTAATAGAATTATTTAGTATATCATTTGAAGCTAGATGTCCAAATACAATACCCTCTAATAAAGAATTGCTTGCCAGCCGGTTGGCTCCATGCACTCCTGTACATGCTGCTTCACCGAGTGCATATAACCCTTCCATTGACGTTTGGCCATGGTAATTTGCTTCTATTCCACCCATCATAAAATGTGCGCCAGGAGTAACAGGAAGAATGCTTTTATTTACATCAATTCCATGTTCATTGCATAAATGATGTATTGTCGGAAAGCGGGAAGCAAAAGATTTTACATTGGCTATATTCAAAAAGACTTGTTCTCCCTTATTCTGTTTATGAAATATTGTTCTAGCGACAACATCTCTTGGTGCCAAATCTTCTAGTTCGTGAACACCTTGCATCACTCTATTTCCATGACGATCGATTAAGTATGCACCTTCTCCTCGTACTGCTTCCGATACGAGACCTAGTACCTTGTTGTCTTTATATAAAAGTGTCGGATGAAATTGTATAAATTCTAAATCAGCCAGTTTAGCCCCTGCTCGATACGCGATAGCAATACCGTCACCTGTTACAGTAGCATCATTTGATGTAGTGGCATATACATGCCCACATCCCCCTGTAGCAATAATTGTTGACGGAGCATAGTAGGTTATGAGCTTATCATTGGCGTTTTTGGTAATAACTCCAATGCACCGATGATCATGTACAATCAGATCGATTACCATTTCATATTCAATGATAGACACATTGTCATTCAGCTGTTGAAACATAAATGTTATGATTGCTTTACCAGTAGCATCACCTCCAGCATGAACAATTCTCCTTTTTGAATGGGCTCCTTCCATCCCAAAATACAAATCACCATCTTTTCTCTGATCAAAGGGCATTCCATCACTTATTAACTGTTTCACATAGTCAGAGCCTTTTTGTACTAATGTTCTTGTATTACTATCGTCGTTATGAAAGCATCCGGCAATAATCGTGTCTGTATAATGGGAATGCCAATCGTCATTGCTTCGAATTGCTGCAGCAACTCCTCCTTGAGCATGAAAAGAATTACTATGATTTACACCTGATTTTGTGATAATAATCACATTCTTTTCCTTGCTTAATTGATTAGCAGCTGTTAATGCAGCAATTCCACTGCCAATAATAATGACGTCAGGGTTATTCATTTTAGGTTCTCCTCTTAATTTCTGTGAATTTATGAAATCTAATGTATATCTATATGTCTTGACATCTATATTTACATATTATTATACTAAAAACAAGCGTTAAATGATAAAAGCTTAAAGTCGTTATCGAAAATAACTAGGAGTGCTTATATGATTTACTTAGATTATGCTGCTACAACGCCAACTTCTGACGAAGCGTTACATGTTTATAATAAAGTTTCGCAGTCTTTTTATGGAAATCCCAGCAGTCTCCACGATATAGGTTCAAAAGCGCAACATTTATTGCAGTCTTGCCGCAGAGAACTATCCTCCTTATTAAATGGTTCAGAAAACGGCATCTATTTTACCAGTGGGGGCTCGGAAGCAAATATTTTGGCATTAAAATCACTTATTAATGCACATCAAGGGAAAGGAAATCATCTTATTACAACTGCTGCGGAACATTCATCTGTTTTTAATTTTTTCCAATTAATGATGGAAGAAGGGTTTGAGGTTACTTTTTTACCAATTCATGAAGATGGTCTAATTCAAATAAAAGATTTAAAACATGCAATAAAAAAATCAACGATCCTTGTATCCATTCATCATGGAAATGGCGAAATAGGAGCCGTTCAGCCAATTGAAGAGATTGGAGATTTACTTGAAGCTTATGATATATTATTTCACAGTGATTGTGTCCAAACATTTGGAAAAATACCTATTAATATCCAAAAGGCAAAGCTTGACAGTTTATCCATCTCCAGCCATAAAATATATGGACCTAAGGGTGTAGGATCTGCTTATATCAATCCAAACACAACTTGGCAGCAAGAAATTCCTGGTACAACACATGAATCTGGATTTCGCCCAGGAACAGAAAACCTTCCTGGTATTGCAGCTTTTATTACCATAGCCGCAGCCGTATGTAATCATATGGAAATCGAGCAAAAGCGATTAAATAAATTAAAATTATATTTAGTCAACGAGCTGCGAAAAAGATCCACGTTCATCCATATTGAAAGTGGTTGGTCAACTGATTATTTGCCCCATATCCTTGGTCTTAGAATAAAAGGAATGGAAGGTCAATACACCATGCTTGAGTGTAATCGTTACGGTGTTGCTGTCTCTACAGGAACCGCATGTCAAATAGCCAACCTAGCGCCTTCGCGAACAATGCTAGCCTTAGGAAGATCGGAAACAGAAGCAAAAGAATTTATTCGCTTGTCTTTGGGTAAACAATCAACAATGGAGGATATGCAAAAAACTATCTCTATCTTTGATACAATCATCGAAAAATCCCTTCTTGTTAGGAGAGAAACAAAACATTGAAAGCAAAAAAGATTACTGGTGAAGCAAGACGCACCTTCATATTAAAATTATTAAAAGAAGCAAATCAACCAATTACAGGATCTTCATTTGCCGAAAAGGCAAATGTCAGCAGACAGGTAATCGTACAAGACATCTCTATATTAAAAGCAAAAAAAGAGCCCATCATCGCTACAAGCCAAGGATATCTATACATGGCAAATGAAAAGGATGAGAAGAAAAACCAAATGGTTATCGCTTGTAATCACCATCCGGTGCAGACTCGGGAAGAATTAAACATTATCGTTGATCATGGTGTTACGGTAAAAGACATAAAAATTGAACATCCCGTTTATGGAGACCTATCAGCTTCAATCATGGTGAGTAATCGAAAAGAAGTAGATCAATTTATCAAGCAAATTGAAGAAACAAATGCTCCCTATCTTGCGCCACTTACAAACGGTACACATCTTCATACCGTAGAAGCGGATACACCGGAAAAACTTCAAGATGCCTGTAAAAAATTATTCGAAGCCGGCATTTTAATTCGTGAATAAAAGAAAAACTGATAGTTCTGTAACATTTTAGGTATTTTACCCCCTTTTTAGAAAATACTAACTGTACAACAATAAGGGGGGTTTTTACCTATGGAAGAAAAAAAGAAACTGGATTTAGTTTCAATTGCTTCCGTTCCTTTAGTGATGACACTCGGGAATTCGATGCTAATACCGATTCTTCCAGTCATCGAAAATAAATTAAAAATCACCGCATTCCAATCCAGCTTAATCATTACCGTATATTCAATGATTGCAATTATCCTTATTCCGTTTGCTGGATATTTATCAGATCGATTCGGCAGAAAAAAAGTGATCATTCCTAGTCTGATCATTACAGCTATTGGCGGACTCATCAGTGGCCTGGCTGCAATGCTTTTTGAACAATCATATTTATTAATTTTATTAGGCAGGTTTATACAAGGTATTGGAGCTTCGGGAACTTTTCCAGTTGTACTCCCGCTAATTGGAGATATGTTTAAAGAAGATCGAAAAGTCAGCAGTGGATTAGGGCTAGTTGAGACCTCTAACACAGTAGGAAAGGTATTAAGTCCAATCATTGGAGCAGCTTTAGCGTTAATCACTTGGTACACACCACTTCTTGCTATTCCTGTATTTTGTCTGGTATCCCTAGTGCTTGTTTTCTTCTTGTTAAAGGTTCCTAAACAGCAAGAAGAACCAGTCCCACTTCGTACATTTTTCAAAAATATTAAGGAAATTTTTGCTAAAAAAGGAAGATGGCTTTATGCTATTTTCATCATTGGCTGCATCTTGATGTATGTCTTATTTGGTGTATTATTTTACTTATCCACCATACTGGAAGAAAATTATCAAATAGAAGGTATTTTGAAAGGTCTAATCCTTGCAATACCTTTATTAACTCTATCTCTAGCATCTTATATTACAGGTAAAAAAATTGGAGAAAACAAACTTCTTATGAAATGGGTAACATTTTCTGGATGCCTATTATTAACTTGTACGATATTCGCCATTAGCTTTTCAGAATCCATTTATTTATTAGTTGGAGGTCTCATCTTTAGCGGAATAGGTATAGGAATGGCCCTTCCTTGCCTAGATACATTTATAACAGGTGGAGTTAAAAAAGAGGAAAGAGGGACAGTCAGTTCAATTTATAGCAGTATGCGCTTTATTGGTGTTGCTCTAGGACCGCCACTATTTGCGATGATTATGAAATATTCCCATCAGACACTTTTTTTGACTACTGCTGCTATATGTATAATTGCTTCTGGATTTGCTCTTATTTCCATAAAACCAAAAAGAAATTACAATCCGGCATTATCGGAATAACTAAAAAATAGCAACTGGAAATTCATCTCCAGCTGCTATTTTTTATTAGCTTGTACAATACTAGGAATAGCCAGACAAACTGATTGGATTATTTATCTTGATCGGTAATAATGAGAGGACCGTCTTTCGTGATTGCAATTGTATGTTCGTATTGGGCAGAACGGCCTTTATCGACAGTTCTGGCTGTCCAATTATTAGCATCCATCTTACTTCGCCACTCTCCCTCATTGATCATTGGTTCAATTGTAATAACCATTCCTTCTTTTAATCGCAAACCTTTATTTGGTACCCCAAAATGTGGAATGTAAGGTGATTCATGAATAGTAGGTCCGATACCATGGCCGGTAAAATCACGGACAACCGAAAATCCTTCACCTTCTGCATAAGTTTGAATTGCATGTCCAATATCACCAATGCGCTTTCCTGCCTGTGCTTGTTCAATTCCTTTATACAAAGCCGTTTTTGTAACTTCTAATAATCGCTTTCCTTTTTCATCAACATTTCCAACTGCATACGACCAAGCGGAATCTGCTAATCCTCCATTTAAATTCACTACCATATCAATTGTGACAATATCCCCGTCTTCAAGCTTTTCGTTACGAGGAAATCCATGACAAATTTCATCATTAATGGAAGCGCATGTTGCATATTTATATCCATTATATCCTTTTTGCTCAGCCGTAGCCCCGTGTTTAGCTAAAAAGCTTTCAACAAATGCTTCAATTTCCATCGTTGTAATTCCCGGTTTAATCATCTTAGCAATTTCTTTATGACACTGGACAAGTATATCACCTGCAGCTTGCATTTGTTCTATTTCTCGTTTACTTTTTCGTGTAATCATTTCTTTTCTTCCTTCCTGCTGATCGTTAAAATCAATCTAATTTTATGTTATATGATATCCTTCTGTTCTCATCATCCATAACCTACAGTCAGTTTACTATAAAATAAACGATGATGCGAACAATGCGCAAATCAAAATAAGACATAATACTTTCAACTACAACAAGAAGAATACAGAGAGTACAAAACCCTCTGTATCCTTTAAACCACTAACAATAGCCGCCGAATCCAGCGCCGCCATAACCATAACCGCCACCTGTATATGAGGTTCCAACTATGATTAATAATATAAACAGGACGACTATCAGTGCAAAACCTCCACCGTAGCCACCTAGACCTGTGCTCATGTTATTCCCTCCCCGTTGATTTCGATCACTATACATTATGCAACGTGAAATCATTTAGGTAGGGCGTTTGTCGGATGACCTTTTATAAGTAATCTCGTACGTAATAAATATTTCCATTTTTCACCGTTGCTTCATCTCTAAGAATATCAACCAGAACGCCTCCAACAGTCTCTGTGTTCTTTAAATGATTATTTTTCTTATAATCTTTAAACTTTTCAACATCCATAAATTCATCATAACTGCTCGTACGAATTTGCTCCTGCATGGCTGTATCCATAACCCCGGGGCTAAATGCGATAATTTTATTCCCTGTCTTTAGTTCATCCTGCTCTAATGACACAGTTTTAGTATACATGTTCATACTTGCTTTTGTACTGCAGTAGGCACTCCATCCGTAAACAGGACGTTCAGCAGCACCTGATGTGATTATTACGCTAATTAAAGGCACATCTTTTTCAAGTGATTTTTGTAAAAATAAATTTGTTAATACCATTGGAGCCACCGTATTTACCTGTACATGGTAAGCTAAATCTTCTGCTTGAATATTCATTGCCTGGTCAATTGGTTCAACTACAGCAGCATTGTTTACTAGGTAAACAAATGACGGTTCTTTAGCATAAAGCGTTTTACTAATATCATTAAACGCTTTTTCGATACTTGCTACATCTCCCAGATCACAAGTATAGTGTGTAAACAATTGATTATTCTGTTCTGCTATTTGTGATAACGCGTCATTTTTAGTGCGGGAGATTCCAATAACATTGACTCCGGCTTCTAGAAACAATTTAGCAACTGATTCTCCCAATCCTTTTGAAACCCCTGTTACAACAGCAAATTTCATTTGCTCCCCTCCTATGCTCCTAAAAAAAGCTTTGTTTTAATTTACTATCATTATAACAATTTTGAAACGATTTAACAGGATGGCTGTTTTCGTATACTTTGTTATTTATGCCATTCCAGTTGAAAATTTCCTTTCACCACACAAATGATTCAATTCTGTTTACATAAATAGTCTCCAGATAACACTTTTATTTCTTCCTTAAGCTATCCCAATAATACACCAGTGTTTCCATTCCCTTTTTGAAGCTGTCTAATGGAAAGCTTTCGTTTGGGGAATGGATACGGTCTTCTGGCGTTCCAAATCCTAATAAAACAATTGGAATATCGTAAATTGCTTCCATCCATTCTACAACCGGAATAGAACCTCCCATTCTTACATAGACTGTTTCTTTACCAAATGCTTTTGTATAGCTTGCTGCTGCTTTTTGAATGAGTGGATGATCCGGTTCCACTTTGTACGCTTTGGCTGATAATTTTTCCTTTTTCACATTTACTTTAACACCTGTTGGTGCATGATGATAAACATGCTTTTCTAACAAATTCTGTATTTTTTCAGGGTCTTGTCCTGGTACTAAACGACAAGTGATTTTTGCAGTTGCAGACGACGGGATAATTGTTTTTGTTCCTTCTCCCTGATAGCCACCATACATACCATTAATCTCAAAGGTCGGGCGCGCCATTGTATGTTCTTTTGCTGTATATCCCGTCTCAGATGCTGTTTCTGTTACACCAGTTGTCGTTTGATAATCTTCACCTTGCACATTTTTAATCAACTTTCTTTCTTCATCAGACAATGGTTCCACATCGTCATAAAATCCTTCAACTGTAATTACTTCATCTTTGTTTTTCATAGATGCTAAAATTTGCGTTAAAGCCATAATTGGATTCTTAATGGCTCCTCCATACATACCAGAATGGAGGTCGTGGTCTGGTCCCTTTACAGTAATCTCAATACCAGTAAAGCCTTTTAGTCCATATAAAATAGTCGGCTGATTTTTAGCAACCATGCCTGAGTCGGAAATGACAGCAAAGTCTGCAGCGAATAAATCTTTTTTAGTATGTAAAATATCATATAAATTTTCACTACCAATTTCTTCTTCGCCTTCAATACATACCTTCACGTTTATTGGCAGCTTCCCTTCTGTTTTTATAAAAGCTTCAAATACTGCTAAGTGCATAAATACTTGGCCTTTATCGTCACTTGAGCCACGAGCGTACAAACGCCCATCACGAATTTCCGGCTTAAATGGGTCACTCTTCCATTGATCTATTGGATCAACTGGCTGTACATCATAGTGACCATAAAACAACACGGTAGGTGCTTCAGTTCCTGCTTGAGTATACTCTGCATAAATAAGTGGATGACCAGGGGTTTCCATCTGTGTAACGTTCTCAAATCCCAGTTCAGATAAATAACTCTTTAAAAATTCTGCTGCTTCTAGAATATTCTGTTTATGTGTACTGTCTGTGCTAACACTCGGTATAGATAAAAAATCATTCCATTTTTTCATTAAATCTTCATTATGATCATTTAAATAATTTAATACATCCCTTGTCATAAAAATTCCTCCTATCCACCTCTATTTTAGCATATTACTTGCCGAAAATTGAAAAACGAGCGCTCTTTCGAGTCGCTCGTTTTATTTTATCTATTTCCTTGTGGGAATACACGTTCAATCATGTCTCCAAATTGGTCAAAGAATCCGCCAATTGGGTTACCATTCCTGGCTTCATTGGCATAATCATTCGTTAAATCAATAAAATCCGGGTTTGTAGTAACATAAACATTGTCAATATCATTATCAACAGATTTTACTACGTCGGTGATTTGTTGCTTGACTTCATCCGTAACATCATTATCATTGTTTTCATTATCATTGTTTCGTGTATTATTATTTTTTCTGTTTAAATCGCCTGTATTATTTATACCATCATTATTTGTTACTCCGTCATTGTTTCGGTCATTATGATTGTTGTTATTGTCATTATCATCATTGTTTAAAACCGCACCAACATATGCATTGTTGTCAGTTGTTAATACATATGCGCGATCAATCTCATCTACCTTATCTGTAATCTTGTCTGCTGCTTGCTTTGACACATTGTATCTGCGATCATTATCTCTATTCCTATCTTGTGCGTCATTTACCCGATCATTTCGGTTATCATTATCACGTACATTACGTGTATTGTTATCCGCACGGTCATTGTAGCGAGTTTGTTCTACATTATTGTCAGCATCATTATTTGTTGCACCATTGTCCCTATTGGCATCATCATTTGCTGTACCACAACCAACAAGTGCTAACGTTGTTGCTAAGGCTACACTTGCTACTTTAAATTTCATGTTTTTTAATCCTCCTTTTCTGTTTGGTTTTAGTATGTAACAGAAAGGAGTTTTTATTTACGCTTTTTATCATTGTGTCTTTTTGGTAATTACACCAATATTGTATCAGACAATATATAGAGAAATAGGAAACCCTACAAATAACCCTTTAATTAAGGAGGGATATTGATGGACATTCCTGATTACGACAAAGCTTTATATTATACACTTTGGGGACAATGGGATGATTTGCTTGTATTGATGGTTCGGACTAAAGATGATATGCTTTCTAAAAAAATAGAACTTTTTTTACATGCTTACCATTATGCTCCAGATCAAAAGTCTATATTGGAATCCCACGATGACCTTCTGTATTATTTGGAACATGCAATGAAATCAGTACCTGCTGCAGTAATGGAAGTATGATTACACGATGCACCATTCTCATGGATGGTGCATCTTTTTAAAGGGCCTTTTCTTTTGACATTCTTTACTTTGCTTTTATTGGCTTCACAAATTATTATCTTTTACTGGCTCTGTTTGAGGCTCTTGTATTTGTTTTTCTTCATTAAATTGATAAAAGGATTGAATCATTTCTTTGTCTTCTTCGTTGAAATTATTTTTCACCATATTCTTTTCATCTATTTCTAATGCCATTGTTTCGTTCATTGTTTGATTATTCTTCTGTGCTTTTTCCCTAATTTTTTTTGGCACTTGGAATGTAGCAATTCCCCAGCCAGATTCTTTATCGGATAAATGATTTTGTAATCGTTTAATTAAATCCCCATTTTGAGCCTCTTCATTCACAAAGCTTACACCAATCAGCATATTTTTTCCATGTTTAACTAGTCCTGCTTCCTCACTATGCATCATAATCTTTGCAATTACTTTTTCTAAATATTTGTTTTTATAATTTGTTAATTTTTTCACAAGTTGATCTGCATCATCGTTTAAAGGTGTAATACGATGGACATGTAATGATTCATCAATTATTAATTCGACACTAGGATTAATTTCTAAATTAATATAGGCATATGTTTTATTTTTTCCCATAATAAAATAAAGGGGCATTACAACAAGTAACAGCATGCAAACCATCGCAACAATACGAACGGGTGATTTTACCTGTTTTTTAAAATATAAAAAGAATGATTTCTCGGATGCGATGGGTTTAAAATATACTTCATCACCTATTTCAACGTTCTCCACAGATGCTGCTTTTTTAAAAATACCTTCCTTTGTCATAATAATAATATAACGACTGTGCTTTTCCATCACAATGCCTTTCTTCACTTACCCACCCCCCCTTAAATAATCCTTAAGATAAACATAGTCTTCGTTAAGTACAATAAACATTGCTAAAATAAACTTTCGGTTCCTCTCTAATGTTTTCTTACTCACATTTACCTTTTGGATTAGATCCTTTATTGGCAGTCTTTTTTTAGCTCGTACATATTCTCTTAATGCTTTATCATGAAAAAGAATTTTTGCTACTTCTACAGCAGATTCCCTGGCATCTTGGTGTTTGGGTGAAACTTCCGTGAGTTCAAGTAAAGATAATTTATACGTAGCTAACTTTTCTTTGTAATCCTTTATTTCTTCTTTCCGATGCCATGCATCCTGTTCCTGAATATAAGCTTCTTTCGCTGCTGCTACTTCCAGCGGATTTTCCATTTGCTCCACATCGTACGTTTCATCCAAAGATGCCGCAACAGGGGCTTTTTTGATATAACGAATATAGTCGATCACTCTTCGTTTAACAACAAGCTTTGCAAAAGAGAAGAAAGAGCTTCCCCTTTCAGCGGAAAAGCTTAATAAAGCATCATTAAACGCTGACAAGCCAATGCTAAATTCATCATCCTGCTCAGGGTCGATATAACGTTTGCAAACTTCTGAAACGCATTTAGCAATAAATGGCTGATACATTTTCAACAAATAATTCTGGGCTTCATCATTCCCTTCTTGAACTAATTTTATCATCTCATCCAGGGGCATATTATTAAACTCATCCATAACTTAGAGCACCCCCAGTCGCTATAAATTTCGTTTTAGGTTTATCTTTTTTGGGTGTACCATTATTTATATATTTAAAACATACGCGGTTCCTTTTCTTTAACATGATGATTCCACCATCTTTTTTAGTTATTTCAAAATGCTTCAACATGCTTAATAGTACCCTAATGAACTATGTGAAGCTATCTCAAAATAGTTACATTTCCTTTAAATATCAGTAACTTATTTACCAGGTTACTGTAAAAAAAGTGGAACAACAGTTTATTTATTGAACTTTTGATACCTGTAATAGTAATCAATCGGAACAAACATTCCTACCTTCCCATATTCGTCATGATCTAAAGTACCAAATACAACTCCGATCACTTTTTCGTTTTCATTAATAACCGGACTGCCGCTGTTGCCACGATAGACCGGAGCTTTTATCATAACAACTTCTTCGGTCCAATTATTCAATTTCACATCATCAATAATTTCACCTTCATTAGCGATCCCTTGAAAGTTTAATGGATTACCAATAAACTTTATGATCTCGTTGGAGTGAAATGAAGGATTTTCGGCCAAATCTAAAAAGGGGAGTTTTTCCCCGTTTTCTCTATCTATTTGAAGAACTGCCAAATCAATATTTGGGTACGTCTCAACAACTTCAGCCGTAAAAAGACCCTTCTCAGGAAAAGCCACAGTGACACTGGCATCTCCCTCAACAACATGATGATTTGTTAATATCTTTCCATCATCTGTAATGGAGAAACCAGTACCTCTGGCATCTTCAGTTTCTATAACAACTACTGCCTTTTTATACACTTGAACCATTTTTTGTTGAGACAACTTTGCAGAAGTCGTTAAAAAATCAATCGCAGGAACCGAAAATGTTTGAGGCAAAAGAGCTACGATATTAAACACCATCGCAATAGCAATAAACCAAAACGCCCATTTTGGAAATGGACGTTTTGACTTGGGTGGTTTTCCTTTCTTTTCTCTATCTAATGCTTTTTCTCTTTCGACTTGCAATAGTTCCTCCATCTCGTCAGCATCTAATTCTTCAAATAGATCTTCATCTATGATGTCATTTTTATGTTCGTCATTCGAACCCATACGTCACCTCGTCAATTTAAAAACATGAAAAAAAAGAGAATCGAGCTATTCTCTTGAAAGTGGATAAGTTATATACTTTTTAACTCTAGTTTACTTTTTGTTTTAAGCCTAAATAAATGTACCAAGCGCTCTATGTTTCATTGACTACATTCGTTTCGCTGGAAGTGTTTATGAAAACTCTGGGATGTTTCATAGCAAAAACGGACTTGCTTCATTGGTTTAGTGCACAGCCGGAAATTTCGAACAATTCGTTTTATATGTAAACCCATTTAGTTATTATACGCTTATTATAGCACGAATCGTCAAAAGTAGACAAGTTTAATTATGAATTTTCTGAAATAGTATATGCTATAAATTTATATTTTTTTGCAATAACTATACGAATTTATCTAAATTTCTGCTATATTATTATAATAAAGGCAAAATTTTAAGGAGATGTTTCCCATTATTAAGTATCTGGAAGAAATGCTAAAATATAACAAAGAATTCGTAGCAGACAAAAAATATGAACAATATAAAACAGATAGTTTTCCAAATAAACGGATGGTTATCTTTACTTGTATGGAATCACGCTTAGTAGAACTACTGCCACGTTCTTTAAACATCCAAAATGGGGATGTGAAGATGCTGAAAAATGCAGGAGCTATTATCCGAAAACCATTTGACAGTATAATGAAAAGTATACTTGTTGCCGTTTATAGCTTAAAGGCAGAGGAAGTAATAGTTATCGGGCATCATGACTGTGGCATGTCACATGTAAACACAGACCAATTAATGGATACTATGTCAGACAGAGGAATATCGGATGAAGCCTTATCCACATTAGAGCATGCAGGTATCGATTTCGAAGAAGAATTCCATGGTTTTGAAACGGTCGAGCAGTCTGTTGAACAAAGTGTAGGCATTATCCGTAATCATCCCCTTCTGCCGGAAGAAGTAAAAGTACATGGACTTGTGATCGACCCAGGAACCGGTAAAGTAGACGTTGTTACAGAAGATAATTAAAAAGCCAAGAATAAGTAAAAATGGGTTCGGTCTTTGATGATCGAACCCATTTTTCTCAGGATTACTTTCGTGATCTTTTGCCTGATTTCTGTTCATGGCGATGCACTTTTTCAAGTTTACCGCCTTGAACGCAAACCCTAATTCATTTCCCACCTTCTCTTTGCCCCTCACCGACAAACGCGTGAAGCGCAAATTAGCCTTCTGAAAGCTTCTTTCTAATATATTCTTTTTGCTGCTCCCATTTTTCGTTATAATAAATTTTCCGGTTGTTTCCTTCTTTTGCTTTTCTGTCTTCAAATAACTGTTGCGTTTTCCGAGGATTTTCATGTCATTTTCGTATTTCTGT